>CALMBE010000719.1 GCA_937860165.1 uncultured Planctomycetaceae bacterium | reverse complement strand
CGGATTTCGCGTCACTCCGGGGTAGACTCCCGCCGCTCGATAACCTCGTGGTAATTTGTCCGTCATTGCTGCTGTCCGTCTTGAGCGTTGAAATACTAAAAGTGAATGCCACTTGGGTGACGCTGGAATCACAAGAGTGCGGTTGTCTCACTCAAGCCATACACGAGGTTGAAATTTTGCACTGCGGCCCCCGAGGCCCCCTTAATCAAATTGTCAATCACACTAATCACGATCGCCTTGGAACCAACCACCCGCACGGTCACGTCACAAAAATTGGTATGGGCCACGTCCTTGGTTCCAGGCAGGTGGTTGACCACGCGGACGAAGGGTTCTTGTTGATAAAACTTTCTCAAGATTTCGAGGAGTTGCTCTTGGGATTTTCCAGCGGCTACTTCTGCGTAGCAGGTAACAAGCTCGCCGCGATCCATGGGAATGAGATGTGGAGTAAACACGACTTCGGTTTTCACCTGGGCCCAAGTGCTCAGGATTTGATCGATTTCCGGGGTGTGGCGATGCGTGCCGACGCCGTAGGGTGTGAGGTTTTCATGGCACTCGGGAAAATGCAAGTTGGGCTTTGGGGATCGTCCCGCACCACTGACCCCGCTCTTGGCGTCGATTACGATTCCCCGGGGAGAAATCGCGCCTTCCTTCAGTAACGGTGCCAGTGCCAAGATCGCCGCCGTGGGATAGCAGCCGGGATTGGCCACTAAACGGGCACCTCGGATTTGTTCGCGATACAACTCAGGCAGTCCGTAAACAGTTTTTCCCAATCGCTCGGGATCGGGGTGCTCGACTTGATACCATTTCGAGTAAACTTGCGGATCGTTGAGCCGATAGTCCGCGCTGAAATCGATCACCCGACAATCGGCCGCGAGCAATTCGCTGATCACCGCCGCACTGGCTCCGTGGGGTAGACAGCCGAACACACAATCCGCCCGTCGAGCAACTTCGGCAGGTGCCAAGTTTTCGAGCCGCAGATCCAGTCGATTGCGCAGGGTTGGATGCACATCGGCCACGTGGGGGGCATCTTCTTGCCGAGTAACGAGCGCGGTCACCTCGACTTCGGGATGTCGAAGCAGTAGCTCCAAGAGTTCCCGGGCGGTGTAGCCGGTGGCACCAAGTATCGCAACGCGGATCATGTTTCAGTGCGATCTCTCAAGTTCTTATCAAGCTCGGCGACGTACCGAAGTCTCCCAAGTATAACGAGCAAATTGCCGACTTGCTACGGTCAGGTTAGAGGCATTTGTGGGGACACGGGAGGGCAAACGACGGTTCGCCTAGGGTTGTTTTTGGGCGAAGTTCGATGCACTTTCGATCAGGTGGACTCTAAGGGACACATCGAAAATACATGCCAGTAGTTGCCCTATTTTCGCAGTCCGCCGTGATTCAATTGGCTTAGCTTGTGGGCACACTAACAATAAGCTAGTTTTGTAGAAACGTTCTGCCAATGTCGGCGGAGCAGTAAAAGTCAATTGAATCTCAGCAGACTCTTGTGATTGGAGAACCGACGTCATGACGCCCCAACAAATATCTCTGGTACAACAATCCTGGAAATCCGTGGAGCCAATTTCAGAGAAAGCAGCTGAGCTTTTTATGGCAAGCTCTTTGAATTGGATCCCACGGTAACTCCGCTGTTCACAACCGAATTGGATTTGCAAGGCAAGAAGCTTATGCAAATGCTCGGGATCGCAGTCGGAGGACTGACTCGGCTCGATACGATAGTACCCGCCGTGCAGGAACTCGGTCGGCGACATGTCGGTTATCAGGTATTGGATAAACACTACGACACGGTTGCCGCTGCACTACTGTGGACCCTCGAACAAGGACTAGGTGCCGGATTCACGCCGGAAGTGAAGGAAGCATGGACGATTACCTACACAACGCTGGCCGACGTGATGAAGAAAGCTGCCGCCGAGGTGACTGTCAAAATAGCCGTGGGAAAATGAAGGCGAGAACTAACTTCGCACGCAATGCGCAGTAACCGGTAGGGCCGATCAGTTTTCGATTTGCCTCAATTGTCATTCCCGCGCAGAGCTTGCCCCTCGCGGAGGCAGGGGCGGG
>CALMBE010000718.1 GCA_937860165.1 uncultured Planctomycetaceae bacterium | reverse complement strand
GGAGTACCGCCGTGGCCATGGCACCCGCCATTGTGAAAAAGTCATTGGCCCTGAGCACTAAGGGTCTTTGCTTGACTCAGCAATTGTTGATCGAGTGCCGACAAGAGTTGATTCGTTTCCCGCAATTGTGATTGATGAGAATTGGTTGTAGACACTCGAACTAACCTTATGCGATTTTTTCGATCTTACTTTCGGCGGAGCAAAATAGGCAGAGGATTCTTAGCCAAAAGATTGCCTACCTACGTCGAGCGAAGGGTGCAACACTCGTTCGATCAGAACTTCTGCGTCGAGATTTCGGTAGTAAATCCCAAAGCCGCGATGCGTGAATAATCGCAAGTCCAGTGCCAAGTCGTCGCGTCGCATTCCCATCTCGGGATTCTCTGAAATTAAGTGACACCGCTCAATGAGGGAGCCGATGAAATCTCGCGCGGCAATGGGCTTATCCCTTGCAATATAGTCCAGGATGCCTTTCAGATCATCCAGGGAAGGCTCGGAATAGAGCAGACGTTTCATGCGTCTTTGCCGGCAAGCTGATCGGCATAGCGTAGCAACTCGGCTTCGGCTCCCGCCGCCGGGATGTGTCGAGCGTTGATTCCTTCTTGGATCAGGACCCGCAACTGTTCGTGGCTAGTATGGAGATAGTCCGCCTCGACAAGAAAATAGACCTTGTGACCTTCTTCATCCTCGACCGGGACAGGCTGTCCTTGACTAGCTAGAAGGTCGTCGCGTTGTTCACTGGTGATCTTGGTGGCCATGCCCAGATTATATCATGCTTGGGCCTCTCGAGACCAACCCGTTTCGCCGATTTTCGCGTCGCGGCATTCAGGCACCACAAGTACCAATCAAAAAAGGACAGGGCAAGTCGATCCATCGTCTTGCCCTGTCCTCTATCCTGAAGCAAAACACTCGTGTGTTTCGCCCTCCCGTTCTCGTTGTAAGGATAGTATCGACCAGTCGGGCCGGTACCCTGAAGCCGAAAAGTGCGCGAAATGCAAGTCTGGCAAACCTTGCCGATCCGTCAAAAAAATCGGGCAGGCTTCCCGAAGGAAGCCTGCCCACATTCAACCGACATGGTACGGTGAACCATACTCCCCAGTAGGTTCACTGCCCTGGTGCCGGCACGGACGGACGATACGCCAAGCGTGTAAGGTTGCTCTCCCTAAGGGGCCGGTGCGGGAGGGGGAAGCGGCATTGATTCGGTCGGCGGTGCTCCGAACTGCGGAAGCGCGGGAACTACACCCTCGGAGGATAGTGTCGGTTGGGAAATTTGTTCGGTTGCGGCTGGCATCGACTGACCCAATTGCAGGCCATCGAGCAGCGGGTCCCCTTCGAGGGAGATGCAGCCCAAGATTTGGAAATCTCCGGGTTCTACATTGGGAAATATTTCCACAGCTTGGCAATTGGCTTCGCAAACGCCGTTAGGCTCATTGCACATTGCCAGCCCAGGGGTCCACTGCGGGTTGTACGGTCCACAATAGGGTTGCACCGGGCTGGTGCCGCAATGTTTCCCGTAAACGTGATTTCGAAAGCAATAGTGCAACGCGCCATAGGGACTGCAATAGCCCCCATAAATCGGGTGGCACTTGCGGCAGGCGGGCGAAGTCGTGCAGCTAGTCTTGCAAGAACTAAATAACCCGTACCGGGTGCTTGTCGGCGTTCTGGGGACAAAATAGTCTTGATTGACATTCCAGGTCGTGCCGTCACCGCCAGGAGCGACCGCACCGTAGGTTTGCCGAAAGAGCCGCCCGTGGACCTGGGAGGTCAGGCTGCCGGCAGCAATCAGAAAGAATAGGGTTGTTCTTAACATGGCAGGGCCAAGGTAGCTGGGGGGAGTTTATCAGCGGAGCATGAATGTTCCACTGCCGAAACATGGGTTACAAAAGGTTGTTGAGCAATCGCCTCAAACCACATTTCTTGGCTCCGCAAGGGTTTCCAAATCGTTAGAATCGGTACTGGTAGGTTATTCCCGCAGGGCCAATGACTTTTTCACAATGGAGGGTGCCATGGCCACGGCGGTACTCCGCTGTGGCCATGTTTTCTCGACTATTCACATGCCCACGCCGGAGTACCAGCGTGAGCATGGCACCCCAAAGTGAAAAAGTGATCGGCCCTGGATATTTCCCAGGGCCGAGCGGATTCGGCCCTACATTTTTCTCGTGGAGCATATGCCGACAGTGCTGGTTGTAAGCTGCGGATTAGCGGTGGGACTCCTCCTGCTCTGGGGAGTTGCTTGGCGACAGACCCAGGGATCGACTCTCACGGCCCCGTGCGCCTGGGGAATCCTTTCAACAGGACTGCTGTTGCTGCTGGTCCTGGCCCAGGCCGAAGTGGTGGAAGGACGTGCGCTTGGATTACTGCGCTACGCCGCGGGAGTCAGCACTTATTGCCCCCTGATGGCCGTCTTGGGGGCCAAGAGACCACAACACAGGGGTTGGCAGTGGGTGGTGCTTTCGCTGTGGCTTGTCGTGGTCTCTTCAGCCGGTCAAAACCTAGTCGCCGGGTCTCTCGCACGCATCGAACTGCCGGTAGTTTGGAAACTATTTCTGTGCGGACTGATCGCTTTAGGACCGTTAAACTATTGGGCTACCAGCAATTGGTTGTCGGCACTCCTGGTTGCCGCCGGGCAGGGCATTTTAATGGGTGAGTTCCTCGGTTGGGGAGAATTCGCCCCCTGGCGTTTGCCGACTGCCCTAGTGTGTTTTTTTCTCGGGGCCCTCTGGCCCTGGCTGCGAAACCGAAGAATGGTAAACACAACTGGTTCCGAACTCGCTGCTAGGTGGTTCGCGCTCCGCGACGGCTACGGCGCATTTTGGGGACTCCGGGTCATGCAGCGCGTGAACGAAACCGCTGAACTTCGCCAGTGGCCCGTTCGACTCACTTGGCAAGGATTAGAAAATGTCGCTGGCGCTTCGCAGGTACAACTCTCGACCGGGCAAGCCGCCGAAATCGAGTCGACTCTCGACACCTTGCTACGCCGCTTCCTGGTGACCAGTCGGCTCGGGGAAGCGCAGATTGAACAGCCCGAAGATGTCTTGCCGTGAGAGTCGCATCTTACTGGGGGTGTGGCCACTGAACACGGCGTTGAACAATTCCCGCTTCTCTTCGAGCACGCGATTGATGCGTTCTTCGATCGTGCCCAAGGCCAGGAAGCGGGTCACCGTCACGGGCCCCGCCGACCCGATCCGATGGGCCCGATTGATGGCCTGATCCTCGACGGCAGGATTCCACCAGCGATCAAACAAGAAAACATAACCGGCAAATTGCAGATTGAGCCCCACACTCCCCGCCCCGTAACTCATGAGAATGACATTTCTGGTCGGACTGTCACGAAAGGTATTGATGACTTCGTCTCGATGTCGGGCAGGAATTCTGCCGTGGTATTCCAGGGGTCCGAAACGATCCAACCGATCACGGAGGTGCGTGAGCGTATTCACCCACTGACTGAACACGATGGCCTTGCGCCCGCTGGCCACACATTCTTCCAGGTCGGCCTCGAGCCGATCAAACTTGGCACTCGTGCCCGTGAGGGGATCAAAGTTGCAGATCTGTTTCAGGCGGATCACAAGCTCAAAGACATGCTGTATCGTCAATGCTTGTTGCAACTCGTTCAGATGGATAATGCCCTCTTTCTCGGCCAGCTCGTAAGAATATCGCTGTTCGGGGGAGAGTTCGATTTCGGCATCGCGGAACATCTTGGGGGGGAGTTCCGTCAGCACCTGGTCTTTGGTTCGCCGAATGATGTAGTCGCTCACCGAGCGCCGAATCGCGGCGATTTTCATTTGGGGCCGCAGGCAACCGGGAGAAACAAACTGAAAAATCCCCACCAGATCGTCGGCACTGTTTTCAATGGGGGTGCCCGTCAAGGCCCAACTCCGCAGACGCGGGATCGAACAGACCACTTGATTGGTGGTACTCGATGAATTCTTGATCCGCTGCGATTCGTCGATCACCGCCAAGTCGAAGGGACGCTCTTGCGTTTCCAGGCAATGTCGGTCCCGGACGAGCGTTTCGTAGTTGGCCAGCAACACCCCTTCGGTCGCATTTTGCCAGTGAAATTCGCGGCGGGGTTGTTTCCCTTCGATCAGTGTCACCGGAATCTCGGGGGCCCAGAGTTCGAACTCGCGTTGCCAATTCGTCACCAGCGGCTTTGGACAAACCAACAGCACCCGGCTGGCTTGCCCCTGCCGGATCAACAGTCGGATGGCAACAATGGCCTGCATCGTTTTACCAAGGCCCATTTCGTCGGCCAAGATTGCCTCGCGCCGCGGAAAGAGAAATGCCACCCCATCGAATTGGTACTTGAAGGGAACGAACGGGAAATCCAAGGTCTCATTGGCAAACAACTGCTCGAGCGGCGGTTGGAGCAGGTAATACAAGCGGTCTTCGAGTTTCACCACGTCGCGGGGGGGTGCAATCCGCGTGCGACTGGATGGCCTCGCCACGGTGCTAGGATTTCGTTCACGGGGAAGAATGCCCTCCGAGAGACCCTTGCGCGATTTCTGCTGACTTTCAGGCTGGTTTTTCAGAATGTAAGTCCCGGCGGGAAAGAGGACTCCCAGAGTCTTCGGCAGCGAAAATGCAATCGGAACGATCACCGCATCCAATTCCGCCAGTCGGGCTTCTACCGCCAGGCACTGGATGGGTGGCTCGAAGACTTGTTCCTCGGGCGGCGAACAGATCGCAACCCTGGGGAACACGAGGGCTTGGATTTCAAGCGAATGAATTGTCGGCCGCTTGTGCGAGTTGGTCTGCGGTTCAAGCAGCATCGGAGATCTCGTCTACCACATCCGTGGGTGATTCAGTCAGCCGTTGTGCCTCACGAATCGCCTCGCGGATGCGATCGAAGGGTTCCAACAGATCAATGTGCGAAGACAAGGCTTGCAGTTGTGGCGTCAACGATTCAACAGGCCATTGGCAATCCGCGCCGCCGGTAAGCCGATGGGGACCAATCTGAATCGAAGCCCCCGATTGTTTATCGACTTCCAACTCGGATTTCATGTCCAATTCAATACAGGCCAGAATTTCTTCGCGCAAATAAGCCAGGCTCAACATGTCGGGCAGGTCGGTAAGTACCGCTAGCACCGGCAACTGCGACTTGGCCAGCAAAGTTTGCCCAATCAAATCACCCAACACGTAAGATCGCAGGGTTGAACCGTAAAGAATTTTTTGCGCCTGATTGGGCAACACTGGGGTACTGCACAGGAATTCCAGCGGTCGGCCCCACTCGGAAAGCACGAGATATCCCCCAAAAAAGCCGTTTTCGGCATCTTCGAGAACTGTCAAGAAACCTAGTGCTGACAACGGGTTAGACACGCTTTTTTGGTGGGGAAAGAGTAAAATCGATGGGGCAACCGGGCCTACTTGCCAGACTGCTAGAAAGCAGGATTTTCGTAACCCTCATCGGGACCAGGACCTGCCCAACTTTAGTTGCCCCAACAGAGACCCGATTGCAACCAATCGCTAGAAATTCTCTAAAGTCTTATTAGAATATGGGAATGCCTTGGTGGTTCGTCTCGGGCTGTCCCGGACAGGTTAAACCCTTTTCGTCTGCTTCAGTTCAAGGAGAGGGTTTCCTTTTTAGGGGTTTATTACTCTCATGGATGTCTTCGTCAGCAGCGATGCTCGCAGGGAGATCTCATCGTTCTAAAAACTAGCTGCGAATAGTGCACTCGGTTGCACTTGTAAGAAAGGAAATGATTCTTCGATGTCTCAAAGCCATTCCGTACCGTTTATGTTTTCTCAGATGGATGTTAGCGCTGGTGGAGGAGTGCAAAGATCTGCTACCAGCGATTTGGATCAAACGCTTCTGTTGCGCGAGGTCTTGGCTGCTCAAGACCGTACCAACGAATTGCTCGAAGAACTCGTGGGCGTGATGGCCACTTCGCATAAGCAACGGTCTCAGGAACTTCACCAATGGCGCAGTGCCAATCCGCGCTTGGCAACTGCCTGCCGCGATGCCGCCGAAACCCTCAGCCGAGTTCACATCGAGTATCTGGAACGAATCACGGAAGAAATCAATGACTCGGCAGAAGATTTGGTGGATGGGGAATTCATGTTCAACGAATTCGTCGACCGCTTTGGTCCCCGGCTTGCGCACCTCAATGGAGTCATTCAGGTTTTGGCCCAATTGAGCAGCACCTCGCACGCCGCCAATCAAACCGATCCCGCTTAGTCCTGCGACAAACCCAAAAGTAGTGGTGGCTTCCAGCCGCCAGTTAGCTTTCCCCTGCGGCGGGTGGAAGCTTGGGTGCCATGCTCACGCTGGTACTCCGGCGTGGGCATGTGAATCGTCGAGAAAAC
>CALMBE010000717.1 GCA_937860165.1 uncultured Planctomycetaceae bacterium | reverse complement strand
GCCGCAATCGCGGCTGAGTTCGTGCTCGGGCTGGTGGAGCCGCAATCGTCAGGTATCGGCGGCGGCGGTTTTCTGATGTTCTACGACGGCCGCAGCGAAGCCATCACGGCCTATGACGGCCGCGAACGCGCACCAGCCGGCGCCACGCCAACAATGTTCCTGGACAGTCGCGGACGGCCGCTGCCGTTCATGGACGCGCAAGCCAGCGGCCGCTCGGTCGGCGCGCCGTCTTTGGTGGCGATGCTCAAGATGGCGCACGAAGAGCATGGCCGCTTGCCGTGGGCGCGCCTCGTTGAACCGGCGATGCAACTGGCGGAAGACGGCTTTGAGGTTTCACCGCGTCTGGCGCGTTTGATCGCGGCGTATGGCGAACATGGTCGTTTGCGCGCGGACTTCGCGGCGCGCGCTTATTTCTTCGATGCCGCCGGCGCGCCGCGTCCAGTCGGCTATCTGCTGCGCAATCCCGACTACGCGCGCACGCTGCGCGCCATCGCCGAGCACCAACATGGCGACGACCCGCTGCTGCGATTCGCGTTCGAGCACGTCGGCAATAGCCGCTCCCAGTGCGGTTTGATCCCCAGTGGCTTCCTCGGGGAGCTGCACGATCCCGTCGACCAGTTTGACTTCCTCGATCTCGGCTGCAAATTGATAGAATTTGAGATCCCAACTCGCGGCCAATTCCGCGAACTGATCCTGCGCGCTCGCCAAGGTTTCGCCCAGTGCCGACCAACGCGACTTGTTATCGAGCGAATCAGCAATCGACATGCTCCGCGAACTATCGGCCAGCACCAAGAGCGACGCGGGCAACTTGTGAATCTCGGTCGTCACGAGCGTGGGACGCAACATCGCCACAATTAAGAGAAACGCGGTGATTCCTCGGAGTGCGACGAGCGTCAACCTACGCCGGGGTGCCAGGTTCCTGCCCCGTGGCCCCACGCGCAGCACCAGCAACAGAAGGACCGCAATCGCTCCTGTAAACCACACGCCTCCCACGGGATCCAGCGACCAACTGGTCATGGTTGCCGCTCCTCGCGATAGAAGCGATTGGCCAGCAGGTGCTCGGAGCTCCAAATCAACGCCACCAGCGAGATCACCCACGGAAATAATTCGCGTCCGCTGCGACCGATATCCACATATTCCTCCACATCGTCGAGCGACTGAGCCAGATGGACGCGATCCGCGGGGAGTGCCGCCGCGATCACCCCCTCGTCGGCCCGTTCCAGGCGACTCAGTTCAGCGAGGGCGTTCACACTGAATCCTTCGTCGAGTACCCCGGTTCTCCCCCCCGAGGCGACGCGGTAGTTGCCCAACACGTTGGTCGTGCTGATGCGAATCGTGTCTTCGCCCGCCGGTAGAGTCCGGCGGAGTCCGGTTCCACCCGGTTCCTTCAAGACGAATTCGGTGACATGCTGCCGCGGGGACAACCGCAGGCCAACCGTTTCACCCGCGACAATGTTCTGCTCATGGGCTTCCGCCAGGGCCAAATATCCAATCGTCTGGTTGGCCAGCGCGACAAACGGCCACGGCTCGGGACCCGTCGGCAGCATGTTCCAAGGTTCTCGACCCACCGGCTCGAGGGGGTCCGATACGGGAGTGGTAAACGTCAACGTGCGACCCTGTCCAATCGGGCGCTCCACGATGGCCGGTTGATGGTTGGCGTAGCGGGCGACGATGTAAGAGTCGCCGGCAAGTTCGTCAAACTCCCAATACATCCATACCGGATACATTTGCCAGGGAATCGCCTCCGCGTAGTTTTTCAGTCCTGCCAATGCTGGGTGATCGAGCCGCTGCGGTCGCAACCACGATTCCCTCCGTGAGCGGAGCTTCAAGGTGCCTGGCAAAAGTTGCTGCGACGCGACTCCCTTGAATCCACTCGCGGTCGCGCGATTGCCCAGGAAAATGCCGACCCCACCTCCCTTGCGGGCATACTCGTAAAGTTGGTTCCAGGCCTCGTCCGAGAGCGGCGGCGGATCCAGCAGGCACACTGCGTCATATTCATTAAACTCCAATTGGGTCATCTTCGAGAATCGACCTTTCAGCAATTCATACCGTTGCGGTGCATTGCCACGCAACAGCGAAGGACACAACGCCTCGCCCAGAAAGAGCAAGTCATCGTCCGATTCACCCAACAGCAAGACCTTCGCCGCGGGACGGACTTCGACGGTGAAGTAACGACGATTATCGAACTCCAGCGGATCCGAAGTTCCTAGTTGCAAATACCCTTGGTGGGTCCCCAGTGGCAAATCACCCAACACAAATTCTGTGTGGCCGGCACCTTCCGGATTGAGTTCAACAATTCGCTCACCCCGCTTTTGCGGAGTTCCCGTCGAATCGGCGAGAAAAATCTCGACCAAGGGTTGTTCGGCGTATCCCACGCTGCGAACCTCGACCTCGACATGCACGGCCTCCCCGGGACGCAAGCTCGAAGCACTCAACTTGATCGGCGCGAGTGCCAGATTGCGGGTTTCTTCGGAACCTACATCGACCAGATAAATCCGCACATCGGGGGCCTCGGCCATCGCCTGCGAGATCGAAGCGAGCGCCGACTCCTCGAAAGCCGTCGCGCTCAGATCGCTGAACACAAACACTTCCTGGCGGCGGTCCACTTCCTCGGCTACCAGCCGCACGGCATTGCTGATTGCCTCGGCCAACGGTCGGGGATCGCTTTCGGCCCCCAGGGCTTGAATCCGCGCCTCCGCCGTGCCGCTGTCGACGACGAAACCACTCGAGCTGCGGCTCAGATCGACCACGGCGATCTCGGTATCCGCAGGCAGTTTTTCTACCAGTGACTTGGCCAAGTCAGTCGCCGCACTCAGCCGCGTCTCGTTTTGCTGCACATATTGCATCCGCAAGGAATTGTCCATCACCAAGGCCACCGCCAAGGGTTGCCCTTCCTTGCCCCGCAAGCCACTGCCGCTCAAAGTCGGTCGCGCGAGCGCGAACGCAATCCCGGCAATCAGCAAGCACCGCAAGGCGAGTAACAGCAGGTGGCGAAAATTGAGTCGCCGTCGATTCGCTTCTTGCCGTTGCTTGACGAACCGCAGGGCGGGAAAGGTGTGTTGGCGCGGCTGCCGACGCATCACCAGATGCAGCACGATCGGCACGGCGATCAAGCCAATTCCGGCAAGCAGAGCGGGGGTCAAGAAACCCATATCTCATCCCCAGGTGCGGCGGTTTATCAGATACTCGGTCAGCGCCCGATCAAACGGCATGCTCGTGTCCAACGGGACATAATCAATCCCGCTCTGTCGGCATTCCTTTTCGTAGAGTTGGCGGAAATTCCGGATTTCCGCCTGGTAGTCGGCTCGATACGAATCGGCATCGACCTCGATCGTTTCCTGCGATTCGGGGTCGCGGAGCTCCACCAAACCTTCAAAAGGAAATGACACCTCAGCTTGATCCAGAATATGAAACAAGATCACATCGTGCCCCCCGTGTCGCAACCGCCGCAGGGCCGCGATTACCGGCTCGGGATCGACCAGCAAGTCGCTGAACAACATCACCAGACTGCTGTGCCGCAACATGGCGGCGAGTTGAATGATGCTTTGGGCCACATTGGTACGGTCGTGCGGTTCCAGCTTGGCGAGTACCGACAGGATGTTCCCAATTTGTTTGCGCTTCGATTTGGGGGGCAAGCAATCAACGATTTTCTCGCCGAAGGTCACCAGCCCCACCGGATCGTTTTGGTGAATCATCAGGTAACACAAGGCCGCCGCCAGACAAATCGAGTATTCAAACTTGGTCAGATCCTGCTCATGGCTGTAGCCCATCGAAGCGCTCAAGTCCATCACCAGATACCCGGTAAGATTCGTCTCGGCTTCGTATTTCCGGACATAGTATTTGTCGGTCTTCGCATAAACGAGCCAGTCGATGTCGTCGGGATTGTCTCCTGGGACGTACTTGCGATGTTCGCTGAACTCGACCGAGAACCCATGAAACGGGCTCGCGTGCATCCCCTGAAAGAAACCCTTGATAATGAACTGCGCGCGCAAGTCGAGCCGCGCAATATGCCGAATCACCTCGGGTTTCAGATATTTTTCTACCGTCGACATTTTTTACCGCAGAGTCGCAAAGGCGCGGAGGGAAGGGAAAATGTGAGCCCGTCGGATGGGCCTGAGCGGAGCGTCTGCCCAACCGACGGGCTGACGGAGCTTTTCTGGCGATCAGCTTGTTGGAATCTTGGCAACCGGACTGATAGCAATCAGCGAATAGGGCTTCATTATAGGACCCGGTCCACTTGGGGAATTCGTTTCGGTGGGAACGAGATGAGCTCCTTGCCAGGTTGCTGCTGTTTCAACTGCAAATCTTTGCAGATGGCAGCAAGGTCATATTCAAATCGCTTGGAGTACTCGTCCCGCGCCTTGCGGACCTCTTCAACTATCGGGTCTTTAATCATCGTCGTTTACCTCAACTAACTCGGTCGGAGTACAAATCACTGGCAGCATCAGTCCGAGAGCTGCACAAGTTTCTCTCATAGTTCTCTGCAAAGTCGCATTGGCAATATGTCGGCAATTCCAGGTAAGGAGATAATCCATACCATTCATCGTTGCAATTGCGATGTGTAATGCATCAAGTTTAGCTTTCTCAGGCAAGTTGCTACCCTTAAGTATACTCTGGGCAAGGTCCCGAATGTCATCTGTAATTTCGAGTTCTGGAATTCCACGGAGTGCGTCAAGTCGGAATTTGGCTGCCGAGGGATCACCAGCGGATGCTTCTAGTAAGACCACTTCAGAAATGAAAAGATCATAGTGATCACGTTGTTCGCCCCACCAGAGGCGCGTCGTTTCTTGCTGGGCTGCCAACATCAGGTGGGGACTTCCCCAGGCAGTGAGATAGCTAATTACGGTGGTTTCAATGTAAACACGAGGCTTCATGACACACCGGTCTAGTTAAGTTGACAATCTCACCCTACGTACTTTGGCATTTCCGGCACCGGGATTTCCTTCACGAGTCTCAGGATCAGGGTTTCGCTGGTCATGCCCTCGGCTTGCGCTTGGAAGTTGGTGCTGATGCGGTGCCGCAAGACGGGGATCGCTACCTTTTGCACATCTTCGATGGCCACCGTAAACCGGCCGTCCATCGCCGCTAGGGCTTTGCCCCCATGAATCAAGAACTGCCCGGCACGGGGGCCGGCTCCCCAATCGACCAGGTCGCGCACAAACTGGGGGGCCGATTCGTCTTTCGGGCGCGTGGCCCGCACCAGTGAGGAGACATACTTGATAATCAGTTCACTCACGGCCACCGAGGACACCAGTTTCTGCAAATTCAGAATCGCCCGCGAGGTAAGCACCTTGTTGACCTCGGGTTTCTCGTGCCGTGTGGTGGCCGCCAGAATCCGCTGCTCTTCCTCGGACGAAGGGCAATCGACCTTGATGTTGAACTGCTTGATGAGCCGGCCGTAGCGTTCGTGGTCGTCACGCAGGAGCTTGCGCGACTCCTCGATCGTACTCTTGACCGGCGTCAGCGCGAGCTGGAAAAACGTCTTCTTCATCTCCTCGTCGCGCTCAAGCCCCTGCCTCAGGCAAGGGCACGGGCTGCTTTGTCGTGATCCTGTTTGTCACTGCGGTGGCCTGCGGGGTGTACGCAACCGATTGGAGCTGGGTCAGCGGAACGAAGGTCACGCTGTACGAAACGTTATGCAGGGGAGAAATGACCAACACCGGCTGCGACGGCGGGTGGGAGCGGCTCCCGCCGACGACCTACGTCATCAACGTCGCGCAGCAGACAGTGATCAAGCAGGTGGAAGGGACGTCACCGCAGCGACTTCAGGCCTGCGTGGTCGTGGACAAAAGGAACTGGAAGTGCACTGTATCCGGAACCCTGCGCGAAGGATTTACTGACGGCGAGTACGCCCTGGTTCAGGAAAACTCGATCGGTCCGATCCCCATCGTCATCGACGACACCCGGCTCGTGGCTCGGTATGAGTGGCTGCTGACCAGCCGCTCGAGGCCGTAGGAG
>CALMBE010000716.1 GCA_937860165.1 uncultured Planctomycetaceae bacterium | reverse complement strand
GGCGGGGGTTTCTCGGCAGATTTTAACCACGACGGCAGCGTGAATGGATTGGACCTCACGGTCTGGCAAGGTGCTTACGGAGTCAACGCGCTCGCTGATGCAGACGGGGATGGCAACAGTGATGGACGCGACTTTTTGGCTTGGCAGCGGCAGTACGGCTCGGGCCCACTCTCCGCGGTCACCAGTGCAGTGACAACAGTACCGGAACCGACCGCGTTGCTACTGGTATTTGGCGGAAGTTTCGCTTGGCTCGGCCTCGGAAGCAGAGCCGTGCGCCACGCCAGAACTTGCCCACGCCAAGCAGTCGATTGCGCGCGTCGAGGTTTTACCCTAGTCGAACTCTTGGTCGTCATTTCGATTATCGGGGTTCTGGTCTCGCTGCTGTTGCCTGCCGTGCAAGCGGCCCGTGAAGCTTCGCGGCGCACCCATTGCCAGAACAATCTCAAGCAGTTTGGCGTGGCATTTCACAATCACCACAGTTCGCGTGAAGTGTATTTTAGTGGTGGCTGGAATTGGAATGATCCGCCGACCTACGAAGATCGCACCCCTTTGACCGGAGCCAAACAACGAGCAGGCTGGGGTTTTCAAGTTCTGCCGTACATCGAACAGCAAGCCGTGTGGTCCGCGGGTCCGGTGGAAGCCGTGGGGGCGACCTTGAGCGTGTTTTTCTGTCCTTCTCGTCGCTCGCCCCAGTCGGTGGAAATCGCCGACAAGTTTCAACCACCCCTCACGGGAGGAATGCTTCGCCACGGGTTGTGCGACTATGCCGCCTCGAATCGGGAAACGACCGGGGTGATCAAGCGCTTCACCCCTGTAGGTCTCAATGAAGTCGTCGATGGCACTTCGCAGACATTGCTCATTGCCGAGAAGCGAATCAATCTTTCTCTGCTCGGGGAAGCCCAGGACGACGACAACGAAGGCTACTCGGTCGGTTGGAACGAAGACACGATTCGCCGTACCGACAAACCACCAGCCCCCGACCATGCGGAGAGTGGCGATGGAGAAAAACTATTTGGGTCCTCCCACCCGGGAGCGGTCAATGCGGTATTCGCAGATGGTTCCGTGCGGAGTGTGAGTTATGACCTCGATGAAAAAATCTTCGAGAATCTCGGTAATATTTCTGACGGAGCTCAAATCGATGCTACGCAACTTTAATTTACTCGGAGCTTTGTTGTGCTGTGTGGTGTGTCTCGCGGCTAGTGGTTGCGAGCGCACGCACGTCGGCGAACTTGCCGGTTCGTTGTCCGATAAAGATCACAATGTGCGTTATGACGCGGTCAAGAAGTTAGAAGACTATGGTCCAGAAGCGATCACGGCTGTTGAAGATCTCGCCGCGGCGCTGGCCGATCCGAACCCCAAGATTCGTTACCGTAGTGCTAAAGCGCTCAGTAAGGTTGGGCAGGGGGCCGCACCCGTGGCAAGCCAGGTGCAGGCGGCCTTGAAGGATGCGGAGCCCGAGATGCGTTACTACTTGGTAAAAACGCTGGCCAATATCGAGGATGCCGCCGTGATCGCCTTGGTGGAACTCGATCACATTTTGACCAGTGATCCGGATCCTCGCTGCCGCCAGTACGCGGCCAAAGCGTTAGGAGAAATTGGCAAACCGGCGGCCCCGGTCACCAAATCGCTCGAAGCAGCACTCAAAGACCGTGATGCCAATGTGCGCAAGACAGCCAGCGAATCACTCAAGAAAGTTGCGGCCTAGCAACAGGGAACTCAGATGTTTAACCAATTTAACTCGTGTGCGCCCGCACTTGGTCCGGCTTCCCTGCCGTTGCCGCGTCTGCTCTCCGCCATCAATTGCCTGGGTGGCCAGGGTCGGACGCCGCATGTCAATGGTTCCGACAAAGTGGATTCACTTTCTCGGCAGAAGGCAAACCGATCCAAGACCCGTATTGACCGTGTTCAAGACCAAGGTCAGTTGGAGAGAGATTCACACCGAAACCTGCGGGTCGCCTTGTACTCGCACGACACGATGGGGCTCGGGCATCTGCGCAGAAATCTGGTCATTGCGGGGGCCTTGGCGGATTCCGAATTGAGCGCGACGAATCTGCTGATTACTGGTGCGCACGAGGCCAACTTTTTCGCACTCCCAGCCAGAGCCGACTTCTTGACGTTGCCGCGATTGCACAAGAACTCCACTGGCGCTTACTCCGCCGGGAAGCTCGATATTTCAATCGACGATTTGATCTCGCTCCGCACGGATTCGATCTGTTCCGCCCTCAATTCATTTCGCCCCGATGTGTTGATCGTCGACAAGGTGCCCTTGGGAGCCTTTGGTGAACTGCTCCCGGCACTGAAGTTTCTCCGGAAGCGAACGAATGTGAAGTGCGTGTTGGGAATTCGTGATGTTCTGGACGAACCCCAAACGGTACGCGCCGAGAGTGACAGTTGGATTGTCCAGGACGCCATCGACAAGTATTACGACGACATCTGGGTTTACGGAGATCAGCGAGTTTACGACCCCATTCTGGAATATAACTGGCCGGAGAGTGTCGCGGCTAAAGTAAAATTCACGGGATACCTTGACCAATCGAGCAGATTAAGTGCGTACGAGGATTCGCCGATTCCGGTTCCGATCAACCAAGAATCTGCAGACCGGCGGCTGATTGTCTGCACCCTCGGGGGGGGGCAGGACGGTTTTCCGTTGGCAAAAGCGTTTGTCGAGTCACTTCCTGCCGAGGGAGTGACCGGCATCTTGCTCACTGGGCCATTCATGCCCAAGGCCGAGGCTGCCTATATCAATCAAATTGCCGCCAACTGCCCGCATCTAGTTGTGAAAGAGTTCAGCTCCGAGGCCGACCACTTGATCGCGCGGGCGGATAGCGTGGTTACCATGGGGGGATACAATTCTGTTTGTTCGGTGCTTTCCTTTGGTAAGCGAGCCTTGGTAGTGCCGCGCGTGGTTCCCCGCTTGGAACAGTGGATCCGGGCTGAGCGACTTTCTCGATTGGGTGTGATCGATGTCCTCCACCCCGACCAGTTAAATACTTCGGCCCTGAAAGACTGGATGTCGCAGACCGCCCCACATCGCACC
>CALMBE010000715.1 GCA_937860165.1 uncultured Planctomycetaceae bacterium | reverse complement strand
CAATTCTTCCGGCGGGTCACGTTCTGCGATCCTCGGCGGATCGTGGTCAAAAGTCCCCCGCATACCGCGCGAATCAACACCTTGCTGGAAATCTATCCACAAGCCAAGTTTGTGCATCTGGTCCGCGATCCGTTCGAGTTATTTGTTTCGACCGTCGGACTCTGGAGATCTTTGAACGAAGTGCAACGGATGCAGGCTCCCTCCGAGGAAGCGGACATCGAAGAATATGTGCTGGCTACCTTCGAGCGAATGTACGCTGCCTTTGAACGAGATCGGCAACGCCTGGACCAGGATCAGATCGTGGAACTGCGGTACGAAGACTTAGTGCAGAATCCCCTCGAGTGTATGCGCAAACTTTACACAGAGCTTGACCTGGGGGACTTCACCCTCGTCGAATCTGCCATGCAAACGCATTTGGCCTCGGTCAAGAGCTATCGACCCAATCGCTACCAATTAACCAGCGAGCAACGCGACCGCGTTGCACACCGCTGGAAGGGTTACTTAGATCGGTACGGATACGCGGCAGTAGAACGGGAATAGGGGGTTGTCAGTTGTCAGTTGTCAGTTGTCAGTTGTCAGTTGTCAGTTGTCTACGGACAACGGACAACGGACAACGGACAATTCTTCCCCCCCTACGCCGCTTGTGGCATTTTCGGCAGCTTCTTTCCTTTGAGTTGGTACACATAGGCCAGCACCTCGGCTACGGCGGCATAGCTCGAGTCGGGAATCGGATGATTGATGTCGACTTCCTTGTAAAGCAACTGGGCCAGGGGTTTCCGCTCGACAACGGGGATATTGTTTTCCAGAGCCAGTCGCCGGATTCGTTGGGCCACCAGACCGGCTCCCTTGGCGACCACAATCGGAGCCCGCATTTCCACCGGGTCGTACTGAATGGCCACCGCAAGTTCCGTGGGATTGGTCACCACCACGTCGGCCTTGGGCACTTTGTCGCCGATGCGATTGAGGGCCATTTGCCGTTGGATGGCCCGACGGCGGGCGATGATTTGCGGATCGCCCATGAGGTTCTTCATTTCGTCGAGAACCTCGCGGTGCGTCATTTTCAGGTCTTGTTCATGCTTCCATTTTTGGTAGGCGTAGTCGAAGATCGCCAACACAAACAGCGCCACCCCGACCCACAACGCCGTCGAGAGCAGGATATCGATCAGAAAAACCGCCAGTTCGCCGGTGTCGAATCCACTGGAATACAGCACCTGCGCGTAGCGCTCGTAGATCACTGCCGCGGCGACAATCGAGACAATCGAAATCTTGAACAGCCCGAAGCCCAGCTTCACCGCGCCGGTGAGCGAAAAGATTCGTTGCAACCCGCTCAGAATGCTGAGCCGGCTGATATCCGGGGCGAGCCGCTCTGGTAAATAGAGGAAACCGATTTGGAAAATGCTCGACAACGCACTCGCCAGGGCCATAAATCCCAAGATTGGCAGCAGGATGCCACCCCAACTCATTACGATCTGTTGCGATTGGGCGATCGCATCGGGACTGTAAACCGTGAGTGCCGGGACCGTCCCCAGTTGATGCCGCATGAACTGACCAGCGACATCCACGAGCCCCGATCCCCAATTTTGGATTAACATCACACCGATCACCAGGAGCGCCGCCGAGCCCAAGTCTTGGCTATGGACCACTTGACCCTGCTTGCGGGCCTCGTCGCGGCGATGCTGTGTCGCGTCTTGTGTTTTATCGCCCGCTTGCTCTGCCATGGTTTGCTGCTATCGGTTAGGTCGGGAAGATTTCACCACGGAGCCACGGAGGGAAGTGAATTGCACATTGAAAAGTTACAATTGATAACGTCAAATCCTTCGTGTCCTTTGTGGCTTTGTGGTTGATTTTCTCGAAGTGGGCTATTCGTCGTGCCCGTCGTGTCGTCGTGGTTCAACTTGCTCTCTTTTCGCTCAGGGACTCGCATCGACGGGAAGCAATGTAGTTCGCAGGAGGTCGATCGCGATGCCCGTTTGTTGGGGGAAGGCCCAGGCGATCACCCCCAGTGAGGTAAACAAGCCACCGAGCGTGATGAGCGAATTCACTCCAAACCCCACCGCCAAGACATTGATCTGCGGCAACGTGCGACCGATCAGCCCCAGCACCAACGTGGCCAACAGCAAGGCGGTCATGGCGGGGGCTGCCGCGCGGACTCCCAGGACAAAGCTTTGTCCCAAGAGTGTCGTGAGCGCCTCGACATAGGTGACTCCCAAAAACGCCTCGCCCGGGGGAAGATGCTTAAACGTGTCCAGCAGGGCGTCGATTGCCAAGCGATGCCCTCCCAACAAGACAAACATCGTGAGTGTCAAGAAGTAAAACAATTGGGAAAACACCGAGACATTTTCGTCGAGATTCGGGTCAAACACATCGGCCAGGGCGGTTCCACCTAATTGGCTAATCAATTGGCCCGTGATTTGGACCCCATTGAGCAGGATCGTGATTCCAAAACCTAGCAATAGTCCGATCAGTAGCTCGCTAATCAAGTGCTTGGAGAACACCAGCATGTGGGTCATGTCGACCGCGGATTGCGTCGCCAAGAGCGGAGTGACCAAGAGCGAAATCATGATCGCGATGAGCGCCCGGCCAATCAGCGGAATCCCTCGACTCCCAAAGATCGGTGCCGACATTACCAGGGCACCCACCCTCGCCACGACCAGCGTGAAGGTACCCAACTGAACCAGCAGGAGTTTTTCGAGCGCGATCATGGCCCTGGCTTTCCTGCGATTAGAGCGAGTTAGGGATATTTGAAATCAATTGCTCGGAGTAACTCAGCAGTTGACCCAAAATCCACGGGAGTGAAATCGCCAAGGCCAACACCATCGCCACCAGTTTCGGCACGAAGGCGACCGTCTGTTCTTGAATCTGCGTGAGGGCCTGCAACAGACCAATCGCCAAACCCACCAACATGCCAGCCACCAGAATCGGCGCGGCAACTAAGGTCGCGATGTACAAGGCCTGACGGCACAGGTCGATTGCTTGTTGAGGGTCCATGTTTTTGTTGTTCCAATTCCGCGTTTTCCAAGAAGCGTTTTGTGGCCTTCAGCTTTTCGGCTATTAGCTATTGGCCGTTAGCCGACAGTCAGCACTGGAATCGAAAAACCTCCGAAGTGTCAGTAAATTGCGAACTCCAATGTAAAGTAATCATTAAACCTGTACTGTAAAACTATCGAGGAGCATTTCCACCACCAGCCGCCAGCCGTCCACCAGCACGAACAGCAACAACTTAAAGGGGAGTGAAATCAGCACCGGCGGCAACATCAGCATCCCCATCGAGATCGTGATGCTGGCCACCACGATGTCTAAAATCACAAACGGCAGGTACACCTGAAAGCCGATCAAAAACGCCGTTTTCAATTCGCTCAACATGTAGGCCGGCAACAACGCTTGGAGTGGCACATTCTTTTCTTTTTTCGTGGCGCCGTAAAAAACATAATCTGGAAATTCGCCCGTGGTCGGATTGATTTCGCCAGGCATGTAGTTCAAAAACAGGTAGACATCGTCCTCATTTTGGGTCCGGTAGATCTGCGCGGCCATGAACCGCCGCACCGGATCGCTGCCGGCCTCCCAGGCTTCCTCCAACGATAACTTCTTCTCGGTGTACGGCTTGATCCCCTGGTCATAGACGGCGGTCCACACGGGGGTCATAAGTAGCATGGTCATAAAAAGTGCAATCGACGTGATGACTTGGCTCGGAGGAAGCTGCTGCGTGCCAATTGCTTGACGCAAGAGACCCAACACAACCAGAATCCGCACGAAGCTGGTGGTCATCAGCAACACTGCCGGGGCCAGGCTCACCACCGTCAGCAGCAACATCACCTGGATCGAGGAAGTGAGTCCCTCGGGGCTGGTCCACTGTTGTGGCCCCCCCGAGATACCGGGAATGAGCGACGATGGGCTCAGTGCCGTTTGCCCCAGAGCCGCAGATCCCGACAATGCCGCCAGCAGACAGGCGAGGCCCACGGTCCACCGAATTGAAGTTTTCGATACCATGTTCGCTTGCCAATCAACCGCGTGTGGGGCGTGAATAGGAAGCCGTCGCCTCGTTCCCCAAGAACCCTCGGGCCGGTTCTTTGGAGAGTTGGGCCAACATCCGCTGGAACTCGGCGGAACTACTCTGCTTGTTCGACTTTGCGCAGAGCGTGAGCAATCGCTCCACGTCCGCCGGATCGGTGACTTCGGTGATCGTATCCACGCGGTCCGGCGAAATCGCCAGCAGGACCAACTTGTTTCCCACTTGGAGTAAGTGAGCAAATTGACGTGGCGAGAGGGGCACCCGCCCCAGCAGGGCCACCGCATCGCGCGGCAACGGGGCCATGGGATTCGGACCCCGGCGACGCAAGAGCGACACGCACAACAACAGCAGCCCTATCACCAATGCCAGCCCGGCACCGATGGTCCCCAAGGATTCCAGCTGGGGAAGTTGAATCGAAAAAGGACTCGCGCGTTTCGCCGGGGGTTTTGTCGTCGCTGAAGCGTCCATGGATCTTGATGGTGGACCGAGCCGACGCGGATCGGCTGCCGCGGGCTCGGCATGGACCACGGGTTGCACGATTGGATCGAATTGTCGAAGCGGCGCGGGAAGCGGGGCAACCGCAGGTTCGGCTTCGACGGGGATCGCGGTTGCGTTCTCTGTCGAGTTTAATTCCGCGAGTACCTGTTCTCTGTCCCCACCATCCTGCATCCTCTGCCCGTCTTCCTGACGCACAAAAGAAAACAATTCCCGAGGCCCCGTCTCAACCGCGAAACTGCGCCCCGGCGCAAGCTCCAAACCGACTCCCAAGAGCAGCAGGTGCAGCAGTTGTCGGCAATAAGGAAACATTGCTCGTTCCAAGGATAGCGTCACACGATTCGAGTAAGCCCGCCCAACGGGGCTCTCGACTCACATCCCAAAAAAAGATGCGGGATGCTTATAAGATGCTGCCAGAGATCGGGCCAGATCAGTTCGCAGCCGTGCCAGCTTTGAAAGGTGCTAGCAAGCCCATTCGCCTCCGCCGCTCGCGGGATAGCGCTACCCGCCTAACCCTACTGCGCTGGGTTGAACAGGGAAGGATGCAAGAGAGCCACGGAATTTCACG
>CALMBE010000714.1 GCA_937860165.1 uncultured Planctomycetaceae bacterium | reverse complement strand
CGTTTTGGGGACTTCCCTGCGGAAATGAGTCGAAAATCACGGGGACATTTCCGGTATTTTTTTCCCCAGTACCCGAGGCGCTTATTGTTCCCTTTGAGTTTTTACACAACTGTGGTGAAAGTTTTTCGATTCGACGGAACCCATTTATGAAAAACACTTTATGTCGTTTACGCACTGATAGATCGCGTTGGGGATTGCAAAAAGAAAGGTCGTAACTGATTGTAGAATAATGAGTTACGCAACCATCTCACCAGAATGTTGAGACGTTTCACCAAAATAGTGAAACAGTAGGCCTTAGCCCCGGCGATCTGAACCCCAGATCGGAAGTAAGTGGAGTGAGCGCACTCAGAACAAAAAAGCAATAAAGTTCGAAGAATGGGCTCAATCAGCGAACATACGCTTGGCCACAACGTGGCAAAGGAGTAGCGCGATAGGGCTTTGGGGTTCCGCAGAAGAGTTGAAAACGGCAGACGTCCGTGTTTTCAACCGGTAACGGCATCCTGAGAGAAGCAGGAAACTGCAGGGTACAGCAGTCTTCCCCCCAGATTCGCTGGCCCTTTGAGGAGGGCCTCGCGGAATAATAGATGGCTAGATTAGCAGTTTCCTGAGTGAGACTTTACAGTAGTGTCGCTCTCTAGGTGCAATCGTCGTGCCGTTTTGCATTCGACTCGATTGACTCGTCGGGTGCTCCTCCCCCTGTGCAAACCCAGCGGACTCTGCCAAAATGGCAACTGTGCCAGCAAGCCTGTCCAGGGAAATAACCTTGAATCGCCCAAAACCGCGAGAAAACAGCCGATTTGGCTTTCTGGCACGGAGGTTGCGTTTTGACCCTGCACATGGTGGTCTAGCTGCCAATACCTGTGGCTGGGAGTCCCAGTCAATTGAGAAATCTTCGCCTCGAATTGAATCGACGGCGTTTCATGATCTACCTGGGACTTTGAACCAAGTCCTTGAACAATCTTAGTAACCG
Organism: uncultured Planctomycetaceae bacterium; assembly: GCA_937860165.1. Classification (GTDB taxonomy): domain Bacteria; phylum Planctomycetota; class Planctomycetia; order Pirellulales; family Lacipirellulaceae; genus Bythopirellula. The sequence goes on along the minus strand of CALMBE010000714.1, from coordinate 2,278 downwards.
AGGAGTGTAACGTGGCCAAGTTGATGTTGTTTGAAGAAGAAGCCCGCAGACCCCTGGCAGCCGGTGTAGAAAAACTCGCTCGTGCAGTTCGCAGCACTCTCGGACCCCGGGGCCGCAATGCGGTGCTCGACAAGGGTTGGGGTTCGCCCAAAGTTACTAAAGACGGTGTCACCGTAGCCGAGGATATTGAGCTCTCCGACCCGTTTGAAAACTTGGGGGCTCAACTGGTCAAAGAGGCCGCCAGCAAGACGAACGACGTTGCGGGCGATGGCACCACCACGGCCACAGTGCTCGCTGAGGCAATCTTTAAGGAAGGTTTGAAGATGCTGGCCGCCGGGGCGGATGCCATGGCACTGAGCCGGGGTATTGCCAAAGCGGTCGAAGCCATCTCCGCCGAGATTGCCAAACTCTCTGAGCCGATTGAAGTTTCAAACAAGAAAAGCCTGCAGCAAATCGCCACAATCGCCGGTAACAACGATCCCTCGATTGGTGCCGTCTTGGCCGAGGCATTTGCCAAGGTTGGCAAGGATGGCGTGATCACGATCGAGGAAGGTAAGAGCAACGAGACCAGTGTGGAAGTCGTGGAAGGGATGCAGTTTGATCGCGGATTTCTCTCGCCACACTTCGTGAATAATGATGACGATCAATCGGTCGTGTTCGAAAATTGCTTGGTGTTGGTGTTCGAAGAAAAAATTTCCAATGCCAAGGCTTTGGTCCCCCTGCTCGAGGCCGTTTCCAAGGCGAGCAAGCCACTGTTGATCATCGCGGAAGATGTCGATGGCGAAGCCCTGGCCACTTTGGTGGTCAACAAATTGCGGGGCATTGTCAACGTCTGTGCCGTGAAGGCCCCGGGTTACGGCGACCGTCGCAAAGCCATGTTGGGAGACCTGGCTACACTCACCGGTGCGACGGCAATTTTCAAGGACCTCGGCATCAAGCTCGATGCCGTGCAACTCTCCGATCTTGGCAAGTGCCGCAAGCTGATCATCAAGAGCGACAACACGACGATGGTCGGCGGTGGTGGCAAGAAAGAGGCGATTCAGGGACGCGCCGAACAAATCCGGAGGGAAATCGAAACGACCGACAGCGACTACGACCGCGAGAAGTTGCAGGAGCGGTTGGCGAAGTTGGCCGGCGGCGTGGCACAAATTAATTGTGGTGCCGCGACGGAAACCGAGATGAAAGAGCGCAAGGCTTTGTTGGAAGACGCCCGCGCTGCGACTCAGGCAGCCTTAGCCGAAGGTGTCGTAGCAGGTGGTGGTGTCGCGCTTATTCGAAGCGAAAAGGCCCTTGCCAAGGTCAAGCTCACCGGTGACGAAGCCTTGGGTGTGGAAATCATTCGCCGAGTCCTCGATTATCCCTTGCGATATATTGCCGAAAATGCGGGTGTCGATGGGGCAGTTGTCGTGAATAACGTCCGCCACTCCAAGGGTAAGAACGACGGTTACAATGCCGACAAAGATGAGTATTGCGACATGGTCGCGGCCGGAATTATCGATCCTGCTAAGGTCGTGCGGACTTCTTTGCAAAATGCGGCGAGTGTTGCTTCGCTCCTCTTGACCACCGATTCGCTCATAGTAAATGCCCCCAAGGAAGAGGAAGAAGCTGGTGGGGATCACCACGACCACGGCATGGGAGGCATGGGTGGTATGGGCATGGGAGGAATGGGTGGCATGGGCGGCATGATGTAACAACTGCCAAGTCCCTGACTATCGCGCATTCAGTCCCCTACCAAAAACTTCAAAAAAATCATTCAAATAAAGGAAAACCCACGATGGCCAAAATCAATTTGCGTCCGCTCGATGACCGAGTGGTGGTCCGACCCTGTGAAGCTGAGGAAATTACCGCGGGTGGAATCGTTCTCCCCGATGCCGCTCAAGAGAAACCTCAGCGTGGCAAAGTTGTCGCTGTTGGTGCGGGTAAACTGCTCGATAGCGGCAAGCGGGGTGAATTGTCGGTCTCCGTGGGGGACGAAGTTATTTACGGCAAGTACGGCGGATCGGAAGTGGAAGTCGACGGCGAGGAGCTCAAGACCCTCCGCGAAAGCGACATTTTGGCGAAGGTTGTTTAGTCAGTGGTCAGTAGTTCTTGGCCCGTTGCCATAAGGTCCCACCTGACTCCTGACAACTGACTACGGACAACTGACATGAACCACATACAAAGCCTGATATTTCATTAGGTCATTAAGCATAAATTTAAGGATCTCCTAACGTGGCAAAGCAATTGATGTTCGAAGACAGCGCCCGCAGCAAATTGCTCAAGGGTGTAGACAAACTAG
>CALMBE010000713.1 GCA_937860165.1 uncultured Planctomycetaceae bacterium | reverse complement strand
ATCCTGCGCAACAGCATCAGCGAAATCCAGCCCAGCAAAGCCACGATGCCGACCCAGACGGCACCAACCAGCCCACTGAGCATTTCCGCATAGCCTGTCACATGCAGAAACTTTTGCCCACCCGTGGCGGAAGTGATACACCCATTGATATTGATGCTATCTCTGTTTTCCGTCAATTTTCTAAACGTTTCGGGGATGGGCTCAACGCAGATCCCCGTCCAATTGCGGTGTTTCTCGAAGAACCAGGTGTTACTCAAGGTCACGCCATCATTGGCGCCAATATCAATGTAGACACCGTTCTCTTTTCCCCCGAATATTCGCTTATCCAGGTACTCGTCTTGCCCGTACTGCGACTGATAGATTTTCATTTATCCCACCTCCCACGTTAAACACGCCAACTGGGCAGCACCCAACGAGGACTAACGCCCCAGACAACCCCACTAAACCTAAGCGCTACCCTCGGGTTTTCCGAGTACCACCCGACGCTAGCGCGTTCGGCTCATGAGGAACTTGGATTATCCGCCGCGGGAGAATAGTGAAAGGCCTCGAACGCTACCAGTCCAACCTGTGTCTTCACGTCGTGCTAGCCCGCTTTTGTCACCATACATTTACCACGAATACTACGAATCCCACGAATACTCGTAGATTAGGTGCAATCGAGAAGTCCGGTTTCGCAACCAACCGTTTTTTAAGGTGGCTAGAGATGCAAGTAGAGACCAGCTATCAGATTCGTGCTATTTGTCTCATTCGTGGTGAGAAATCCGTGCTAGCGGCGGGCGTGCTTCACCAGATGGGCGAGCTCGGGAAGAATCAGTTTGTCCAGCGCCAAGCGAACGGCGGCAGTCGAACCTGGCATGGTCAAAACCAGGGTTTCACCGATCAGCCCCCCCGCTGCGCGACTGAGCATCGCCGCGGGGCCAATCTCCTGATAGCTGAGCATCCGGAACAGTTCGCCGTAACCCGGAAGTGGCTTGGTCAACAACGCGGCAAGTGTTTCAGGGGTTTGATCCCGAATGGCAATCCCCGTTCCACCGGTAAGCAACACGGCCTCGACTTTGCCCGAGGCGGCCAACCTCCGCAGGCAATCCCCCAGAGCCGCGGGCTCGTCCGGGACCACCACCCGTTCAACCACGCAATGCCCGGCCCCTTCCAGCCCGGCGACAATCAAGTCGCCACTCTTGTCGGTTGCCAGTGTCCGGGTATCGCTCACGGTCACCACAGCGCACCGGACCGACGCGGGGGCCGATTCTCGGTGTTCTTTGGCAGAGCAACTTTCGTAGGGTTGGGGCATTTTCGCGGAACTCCAGTTGTAATTCCCTCGCACCTCGAATAGAGACTATAATTGAGCACAGGCACCCCGTGTTCGGAAAGTGCCTCCTCGCACTCCAAAAAACAACACGGCACGTATGCCCTTCCCGAGTCAACGATCCCTGGCATTAATCGTGGTCTTGGCAATCACTGCTGCCTGCGGCCCAGCGCTGGCGGATCGGTTCCTCCTGGTCGAGGGGGGATCCATCGAGGGGAAACTTGTCGAGCGTGGCAGCAAAGGGGAGTATGTCGTCACCACTGGCGAGGGTGCGACCGTGACCCTTTCCAAAAAGCAGGTTCGCAAGATCGAACCCGTCAGCGAACATCAGCCGGAATACGAATCTCGGAGCCGGGCCCTGCCCGATACCGTGGCCGCCCATCGGGCGATGGCAGATTGGTGTCAAGAACATCAACTCGGCGATCTAGCGGATCACCACTTGCAGCGACTCTTGGAATTGGATCCCGAGGATCAGCAAGCGCGGGCGAGCCTAGGA
>CALMBE010000712.1 GCA_937860165.1 uncultured Planctomycetaceae bacterium | reverse complement strand
GTGTCGTGGTGCCGTCGTGGTAAACTACCTAGCCATGATGCCGGAAAGAACCACAACGACACGACGGCACAACGAAGAGGAAGCGGTGGATGTTTGAATCAATCACGGCGGAAACGGAGCGTGTTGCCACGCAGGTGATGGATGCCGCGTTCAAAGTCCACCGCGCGTTGGGGCCGGGTTTGTTGGAATCGGTCTATGAGATTTGTTTGTGCCATGAATTGGCCAAGCAGAACGTCCCTTTTGAAAAGCAACTCAGCTTGCCAGTCGTGTATGACGGAATTCGATTAGATGCCGGCTTGCGATTGGACCTGCTCGTTGCAGATTTGGTGATCGTGGAACTTAAAGCCGTCGAAAGAATGAGTCGCTTATGAATTATGAATTTGACATCTGCATTCAAACATCTCACAACCAAACAAAAAACCCGATCGCCACAAGTGACGATCGGGCTCGTTATGGTTGCTTAGAGAACAGGCCTAACTGACCAGAAACTGCGAAAGCAGACTGGGGGTCGGGCGGGCACTCACAAGCAGGTGGTGGCTGTCTCCGTAGACAACCCGCCGGCGGTCATCGGTTTGCACCACCCCACTGGCGTATAGGATAATCGTTCAAAAAACCACCTCCTTTCGTACAAGTTCTTGGCGGCTGGGTGTCACTGCCAGAGGACACCGAACGGCCGGAATTGCCCGTCGTGCTGCGCTCGCACGACCCATGGCTGCCATTATAATCACAAGCTCACCGTTTCCTGCAATAGCGATTGCCAGCGGTGCGAAATGATTTCAGCAGCCACTCGAACCGACATCGCCAAAAGAACTTAGGTTCGCGTAAATTTATTTCCGTTCGCATATTTTTTCCCCCTACTTCACTCCGGGGGCTTACGCCCACCGGCTCGTGTCTGTTTTTTCTTCCCCCTTCCTCCTTCCCCCTTCCCCCTTTCTTCCATGAACCGCCGCCAACTCCAAAAACTCGGGATTCCCCCCACCTGTGCGGCCGAGGCCATCGATGCCCTCCGCACGGCCGCCCAGCAAGATCTGGGATTCGGACTCAAGGGAAAACGGGCCCGGCAATTGGTCGAGGCGGTCGCGGCAAATCCCGCAAATTTTGTCGCCGATGCCATCTGGGGTAAACTCGCCCGTGAGCTCCTGGGGGAACGGCTCCACGTCGATCCCGAACCCATCAATTACCGCACCTGGGGCACCGACATCGACCCCGGGGCCCATGCGCAGATGCGCGATGCCTGCCACGTCCCCAGTGCCGTCGCCGCTGCCCTGATGCCCGACGCCCACGTCGGCTACGGCCTGCCGATTGGCGGGGTCCTGGCCTGCGAGGGGGCCGTGATTCCCTATGCCGTAGGGGTCGATATCGCCTGCCGAATGAAGCTTTCGATCCTTGATCTCCCCGTGAGCGAACTCGAAACCAACCGCTCACGGTTTCGCACCGCGCTAGAAAAAGGTACCCGCTTCGGCGTCGGTTGCACCCACAAGCCGGCTCAATCCCACGCCGTGATGGACGAAGATTGGACCGTCACGCGCATCACACGCGAACGCCGAGACACGGCCTGGCAGCAATTGGGGACCTCGGGTTCGGGGAATCACTTTGTCGAGTTCGGCCAACTCACCCTTGCCGAGCGATGCGACGAGCTGTCCCTCGAACCAGGCATCTACACGGCCCTCTTAAGTCACAGCGGGTCCCGTGGAGCCGGGGCCGCAGTGTGCAGCACTTACAGCCAAATCGCGCAGCAACGACTTCCACCAAGGCTCAAGGGCCTCGGACGGCTGGCCTGGCTGGAGCTCGGGAGCCCAGCAGGTCAAGAATACTGGGCCGCCATGAATCTCATGGGCCAGTATGCCGCGGCGAATCACGACGTGATCCACCGGCTGGTTTCTCACCTGTTGGGTGCCGAGATTATCGGAGGGGTCGAGAATCACCACAACTTCGCTTGGCTCGAATGGCACCACGGCAAGCAGGTGGTGGTGCATCGCAAGGGTGCAACCCCGGCTGGAACCGGGGTCCTGGGTGTCATACCCGGTTCGATGGCGGACCCTGCGTTTGTCGTACGCGGCCTGGGACACCCCGAAAGCCTCAATTCCGCTTCGCACGGGGCCGGTCGCCGCATGTCGCGTAAGCAAGCAAACAACACATTCCGCTTCAGCCATGTCCGCCAAGAACTTGCCGAGCGGGGAATAGAAATCCTTTCGGCAGGAGCCGACGAAGTCCCCGGGGTTTACAAGAATATCCTGGAAGTCATGGCAGCCCAGCAAGATTTGGTGCAACCTCTGGCGCGCTTTGATCCTCGTATCGTCCGCATGTGCGGCGACGGCAGTCTGGCAGAGGATTGATGCCGCTGCACTATAAAGAAACACTTAGGTCCTGCCTAACGCTGAACCGGCTGATGGGCCTCGTAGCGTGCGATTTCTTCCTTGAGCTGGTTGATTAGTCGCTTGAGCGACTCCAAAGTGATTTCGCGCAATTCTTCATCGCCGCCGGTTTCACCGGAATGGGCTTCGTAGTCCTCTTCGAGCATACGAAGCTTCTCGCGCGTGTTGGCTAGCTCAATTTCACTTGTGAGATTCATGGAATAACCTCCACCATGCCCTTTGGTGCGCCGAGACGGTCTGCGGCGAAAAATTGGCCGATCAGCCTTTCAAATTCCTTCTGTTCAACGAGTGAAATGTCTAAAAACGGCAGGCCACTGCGCAATTCTTTGATCGCCGCACGGTCCCTCCGCTGGCCCGGAATAAATAAGAGCAAACAGTCCACATCGTTCGGTTCCATTATATCAGTCGTGAAGCTGCCGTTCAACACAATTCGCTGCGCGCCAGCACGTAAGGCCAACTCGATCATCCACCGGAGCGACTCCATCTGAACGCGGCGAATCTCCGACTGGGTGCCGAAAATATTCTCGATCTCCATGAGCGTCGCACGGTGAACGCCTGGCGGCAAGCATCCCGATTCGTTGAAGGGTGGGATCACGAGACGTCGTTTGCCTGGTCAGCCAATTCCTCAATCCGTTGCTGGAGTGATCCATCCGCATGATAGTCCACGATCTGATGGACCTGTTCAGCATTCAAGATTCCGAGAATCGGCTGGGTGGCTCGATCAAAGGCAGAAGTGTTGATGGTCGCATTCATACCACAATGATACCACAGGCAGTTTCGGATGGCCAAGCTAGGAAACCCATGGAAATTTGCACCTCCCGGCCTATTCTCTGAATCTGGGTATGCACTTAACTCAACCAACCCCCACCGGTGGTGGTTTGATGATTTCCGCGTAGGTGGTCGACAATGCCCGCACAGCCGCTTGTCGCCGCTCATCGCCCACCCCTTCCGATGGCCGCACTCCGGACAAACGAATCCCTCCGGCCAACGCAGAGAACTCAAGTACAATCGACAAGCCTCCTCCGACGAAAATCGGTCCTCCAGTTCCAACAACGTCCGCGGGTAGTCTTCCATCCCCAAACACTACCGCTTGCGGTTGGTTGACTAATCCTCTCGATTCCCTGGAGCGGGATCCGCTGCAGCTGTCAGACATCGCACGG
>CALMBE010000711.1 GCA_937860165.1 uncultured Planctomycetaceae bacterium | reverse complement strand
TTTTTCACAATGGAGGGTGCCATGGCCACGGCGGTATTCCGCTGTGGCCATGTTTTCTCGACTATTCACATGCCCACGCCGGGGTACCTGCGTGAGCATGGCACCCCAAAATGAATAATTGATCGGCCCTTGTCCCCATTCACAGGGCCAATGACTTTTTCACAATGGAGGGTGCCATGGCCACGGCGGTATTCCGCTGTGGCCATGTTTGTTCGGCGATACACATGCCCACACCGGGGTACCTGCGTGAGCATGGCACCCCAAAATGAATAATTGATCGGCCCTGTCCCCATTCACGCCGCTATTGACTCTCCCCCCAAATGTGGTACACTTGTGCCATACCAATTAGGTGCGAGACCGCCTCACGAATGCGAGTGCGGATCATTCAACTTCGACTCTAACGGCCTGCCAGGCAACGAAAACGAGGGTAGCGAGCACGCTGACCCCACTTCCTGGACGACCCCCGTTCTTGCTGACTGCGAACGATTTTCTTGCTCCACTGTCATTTGGGCACCTGTCTGACACGTTTTTTTCGTCTTGGACGGCCCGTGATAGTTTTGGGGGCTGATGCCAATTGTTTTGGCGTTCGGCCATCCGCTCTGGGAGCTATGTGACTGTCCAGCAAAGACAGCACCGCGCGTCCGTAGCAGAAAACGGTGAGCAGCAAATTTTGGTGGCCCGTACCGGTGGTACGGATGCTTGGTTTCGCTCGCCACAGAAGCGATCTCCCTTGCCAGTGGTTACTGGCGAGCGTGGCGGATCGCACCGCATTGTGTTTTTCAGGAAAGTGTTTTTACCCCATGAGTTTTGAATCCCTCAAGCTGTCCTCGACCCTCGAACGGGCCGTCAAGGATAAAGGCTACCACACCCCCACCCCCATCCAAGCCAGCACGATCCCCGTGGTCCTGGCAGGCCGCGACCTGATGGGTTGCGCCCAAACTGGCACGGGCAAGACCGCCGCCTTTGCCTTGCCGATGCTCGAACGACTGCTCGCCAAAAAGGATCAGGCCTTTCACCCCGGCAACAAACGCAGACATGCCAACTATCGACCCGTGCGGGCTTTGGTGCTCGCACCGACGCGGGAACTGGTTGCCCAGATCCAAAATAGTTGCCTCGACTATGGCCGACATACAGGGCTCCGCAGCGCAGCCATCTACGGCGGTGTGAATCAAAATCCTCAAGTCCGCGCGCTCGACAAGGGAGTCGATATCTTGGTCGCCACTCCCGGGCGGTTGCTCGATTTGATGAATCAAGGGCATATCGACCTGAGAAATGTCGCGATCCTCGTGCTCGACGAAGCCGATCAGATGCTCGACATGGGATTCCTCCCCGATCTGAAACGGATCGTCGCGGCAGTTCCCCAGCGCGAGCAAACGCTGATGTTCTCGGCCACGATGCCGGACGAAATTCGCCTACTTGCTGAGAAGTGGCTCCGCGATCCCGAGCACATTCAAGTTTCCCCGGCAGCGACTCCGGTCAAGGCGGTTAAGCAGTCGGTCTTCTTTGTCGAAGCCCGGCACAAGCCGCAACTGTTGGCTCATTACCTCCAATCCAACGCCAGCACTCGGACGCTGGTTTTTGCCCGCACTAAGCATGGTGCCGACAAGATTGTTAAGCACTTAATCAAGCAAGGGATCTTTGCCGCGGCCATCCATGGCAACAAGAGCCAAAATGCCCGCATGAAGACCTTGGATCAATTCAAATCGGAACGGCCCCCCGTGCTGGTCGCCACCGACATTGCTGCCCGTGGGCTCGATGTGCGGGGGATTTCGCATGTGGTGAATTACGAATTGCCCGAAGTCCCCGAGACGTATGTCCACCGCATTGGCCGCACGGGTCGAGCGGGTGCGTCGGGAATTGCCACCTCGTTCTGTGATCGCGAAGAACGCCAACGTCTCACGCGGATCGAGCGGCTCACGAAGCAGCGGATTTTGGTCGAAGAAAACCACCCCGAGTACGTCAACCAGGGCCCGGCCGTCGTGACCAGCGAGGAACGTCCCCCGCGGCGTGGACAAACTTCACGGCCCCGTTCCGGCGGTGACGCGCGATCACAAGATCGGCAGACAGTGAACCGCGCTACTGGCGACGTGAAGAAACCGCACTCCAAAAAGCCAAGGCCCGCGCTGGCCGCAGGTGGCGAGCGTGCCCCGGTGATTGTGGGAGAAGCTGGCAGCGAGGCTCCCAAGCGTGGCAATGGACCGAGCCGACGGAAGCGAAGGGCGTTGTAGGGGTCCGTGGTCGGTTGTCAGTCGCAAGTCCCCAGCCGCTTGCGGTTTTAGCGATCCGCAACCTCCGGGGACTTACGTCCTCCGGCTCGCCTTTATTCGGGGCCTGCTTTGCGGAGCATGCGCAGGACACTTTCCTCGGTGGTGAGTGCGCGGACTTCGTCGGCGGTGAACCAACCGAGATCGTGCGATTCCTCGCTCACGGCTAAGTTCTGGTCCCCTGTGGCGACCACCAGGAATCGCACGTCGTGGTGTTCGTGGGCATCTTCCAGAAGCGAGCCATCGGCGGAATAGCGTGCCGGAATGGGATGCACATCCAGGTCGAGTGGCACCAGTTCGCTATCGCATTTCGGAAGCAGAAGCTCGGTGAGGCCTGTTTCCTCACGGACCTCGCGGAGGGCGACCTGCGAGATATCGCACTCGCCCTCGGCATGGCCCCCGGGTTGCAGCCAGCGATCGAGTTTAGCGTGATGGACCAGCAGACACCGCTGCCGGTCGGCTGACATCACCCACGCAGAGCCGGTGACATGGCCCGGGCGACAACTCCGCAGGAAACAAGCGGGAGATCTCTCGACCAAAGAACGAATCCGCTCGACAACGACAAGTTCCCCGGCGTAGCGTTTCGCGTAAAGTTCCAGGAGTTTCAAGAGTGGTTGTCGGTGCATGGGAAGAAAGGGGGCAGGGGGAAGGGAGAAGGGGGAAGGAATGGTGGTGTCCTGCCGCTTGCGGCTTAGCGGTGTTCCCGAACGATTTGACGGACCCTTTCTCTCGGCCACTCGAGGAGCGGCTCGTGGGCCTGCCAACCCGTGGAGAGCGCCTGGCTGATTTGTTCACGATTCAGGGGAAGATTGGTGACGAATTCTCGGTGGTTTCTTGCCTGGCGGTATTCCGGCTGGCGAGTCGGGGTGGCTAGTAACTCGGCGATTCGCGGCAAATCAAAGTCATACAACAGCGCGCCATGGTACAGGAAATGACTCCGCTTGACTCGCAGGGCGTTTCCCGAAAATTTTTCGGCGATGCCATTCTTGCAGATTACCAAATCGCTGATTCCCCCGCGTGCGATACCGCTCACTTGCCCCGCCAGACATGCCAAGAGCTTTTCCAAAACGTATTTATGTATGCGATCGATTCCGTGCAGGTCGGGATGCTCTTCAAAGCCGAAGACGACCGAGTACATCAGGCACCCTGGCCCGGCGACAATCGTTCCTCCCCCGCTCGAGCGCCGCAAGACGGGAATTTTCCCCGCGCGACACGCCGCGAGATTGACTTCGATTTCGGGCCGGGACGACCTACCGAGGACGACGCAATAGTCAGCGGGTTCCCAAAGCCGAAGTACACCGGTGCGGATTTCTCCGGCCTCGCACGCGGCGAGCAGGGCTGTGTCGAGTGCCAAGTTTTCCTCGGGCGAGGGAAGCGTAAGTTCCAGTTTCTGCATGGAAGTTGAGAGGTCCTGGGCCTCGCCGTTGGCAATGGGCTTTGGTAAGTTGGAGGGTTAGCCGTCCGCACATCTTCCCATGGTTTGTCATGACTTCCAACCCTGAGCCCTCCGATTCCGCAGAGCCCGATGCTTCCCAATCCCTCGTCCCGCCCGCGCTGAGTCCCGACGAGTTGCTGCCGCCGGTCGAGCCCCCGAGCGCGGGGTTTATCATCCAATTATTTGTGGTCCCGGCTGTCATTGTGGCAATGGTGGTGCTGGTAGGCTGGTTGGTGACCATGATGGCGACCAGCGGAGTCCGTGATCCCAAGCAAATCGTCGCGGCGTTGAGTAGCTCGAACCCGGGCCGGTGGCAGGAAGCCTTTGAACTCGCCAATGCCTTGCGGACCGACACCCAGGAAGTCGGGCTCAAATCTAGCTCCGAATTGGCGAAACAACTTGGTGAGCTCTTGCAGCGCGAGTGCGAGGTTGGCAACGTCGACGACACCTCCGTCAAGCTCCGCACGTTTCTCTGTTCGGCATTGGGGGAGTTTCGTGTCGACGACGGAGTCGGGGCATTGCTCGTGGCGGCCCGCGAGGACAAGGATGAATTCGTGCGCGGTTCGGCCATCAATTCCCTCGCCGTGTTGTCGCAGACATTTCAGTCACTCGATCCACCGCGCAAATTGCACCACGAGGACCTTGTTGAGACTCTGGTCGATTTGGCTAACGGCGAGAGTGGCGTGATCCGTTCGCATGTGGCCTTTGCCCTGGGGGTGATGACACTCTCCGAGGACGCCGAACCCCAGCTCACGGAGGAATTGGAAAAACTCGTGGACGATCTCCACGCCGATGCCCGTTACAACGCGGCGTTGGGACTCGCCCGTCGGGGCAGTCCGCTGGCGGTAGCCCCCCTGGTGGAGATGCTCGATCTTCAGTCCTTGTCCGAGAGCATCCAAGGAGAAACGCTGCCGCAGTTGCAGACCCGCAAGCGCAACACGATTCTTAAAAATGCGCTCGACGCAGTGTTGCTCATGCAGGAAAAGAATCCCACAGCGGATTTGAAACCGCTCCGCACGGCCCTGGAAAAATTTATCGAAGAGGCCCCCGATTGGAAGTCGGAAGGAGAGGTTCCCGAGCCACTCATCGAACGAGCGAAGGACGTGCGAGAGAAATTGAAGCTTAGGTAAGGCATGGCTCAGAATTAACTTTCCCATTTCAGAATAAACCGCGGAGTCGCGGAGTCGCAGAGGCGCGGAGAAGAGAATGGTATAAGAAAAGAAGCTATCAGCTCTTAGCTATTGGCCAGAAAAAGTTACCACTTCCCACAAACCACCAGCCACTCACACCTTTAACTCCGCGTCTCTGCGACTCCGCGGTTAAACTGTTCTCGTCGCACGAAGAGAAAAGTGTCCTCGCTCCTATTTGATGGGTACGCCATCTGGCCGTTTGTAAGTTCAACCGATGTCAAACTCTACCGGTTGTAACGGCTGCGAGGGGCGACTCTAGAAATTCTCAAGCTAGCAGCAAGTTGTCCCATTGCCCGACCGGGGGCAACTCGCACACAGTAACATGAGAGTCGTCGCGAGTGTTGTATTTTCCCAACACCGTGGCCTTTGTGAAACATGCTAGCGGAAAGTTTCGCGAAACTTTATTTGCCTTGGCGCAGTTTGTCCGCAACACTGATGTAGAGGGTCTTTTTCGATCGGGACGCAAGTCGTTCCGGTGAGTATCTTGTCCACAAAGATAGTTAGGGTTGAAAACATGAACCGCTACGGTTTTTGGTTCCCATTGGTACTTTCTGTCGTGAGTATTGTTTCCAGTTTCAGCAGTGGTGCGCTTGCCGAGTGCGAGACGTGCCTCGAGCCGGCTTACACACTCCAGTGTCAGACAGTCTTCGAGGAGCGTCAGATGACGGCCTTCAAACTCGAAACGGAAACAGTCTTCGACGTGCAGCAGGTGGTCCGCAAGATACCGGTCTGGGAGACCCAGCAGCGCGAACGGCGCTACACGGTGACCCGACCCGTGACAGAAACGAGCATGCGCGAGGAGCGCTACATTGTTTCCCGGCCCGTGACCGAGACCCAGTGGCGGGATGCCAGTTATAATCGTGTCCGTAACGTGATGGAAACCAGCCAGCGCGAGGAGCGCTACACGGTCGAGCGGCAGGTGTGGGAAACCGCCGAGCGCGAAGAGCGTTACACCGTCATGCGTCCCGTGAATGAAACCATCGAACAAGAACGCCGCTACACGGTCATGCGACCGGTGACGAACTACGAAACCCGCTATGCCGACCAAGGGTGCTATGTCGACCAAGTGTCATTGATTCCGGGTCAGGTACAACGCCGCGGATTGTCGTGGATGCCCGCCACCCAGGTGGTGAATCCCGTGACGGGGCAGATTCAAGTGCAACGCCCCGGGCTGGTGTGGGCCAATGTCCAGGCTCCCCCGCAGCAAGTGGTCCAGAAAGTTTGGAAACCGAATGTGGTGGCCGTGCAGGTTCCCGTGACGAGCTACTGTCCGCAGGAGGTGGTGCAGAAGGTGCCCGTGCAAGTTTGTCGGCAAGTCCCGGAGTTGGTTGTCCGCAAGGTGCCGGTTCGTGTCTGCCGGATGGTGCAAGAAGAGCAAGTGCGGATGGTTCCCGTGACTACCTGTCGGCAGGTCGTCGAACGGGTCGAACAGCGTGTTCCCGTGCAGGTCTGCCGGTATGTGCAAGAAGAGCGAGTCCGCCAAATCCCGGTGACCGTGTGCCGGTATGTGCAGGAAGAACGAATCGAGCCTTATCAAGTGCGGGTTTGTAATTTCGTAGACCAGCAAGCCACGATCCAAATTCCCCGCACGGTGTGCAAGAAAGTACCCGTGACCTACACGGTCCGCGTGCCTCACACGATCGTGATGAAGGTCCCCTGCGGTGGGATGCCTGTGATCGAATCCGGCAAGCCGGTCGTCGCGCCGGCGCTGACCGAGCTCGCGCCGTTCGGGGACCTCTGCTATCTGGCCGACGGGCACGATCGGTTCCTCGCCCAGATCGAGAGCGCTCTCGCCGAGCCGGCGGATGATCCGGTGCGGGAGCGGCGGCGCGCCGCCGCCGCCCGCAACGACTGGAGCGAGCGTTTTCGAGCGCTCGATGAAGCGGTGACCGCGACCTTCCCCCTCGTCTCCGTGATCGTCGTCACCTATGGCGGGCTGCAGCTCACCCGCCGTTGCCTCGAGTCGCTGCTTACCGACACCTGGCCG
>CALMBE010000710.1 GCA_937860165.1 uncultured Planctomycetaceae bacterium | reverse complement strand
CGCATCGTCGTAGGCAGCTTGGATTGTAGTCATCCACTCGGCCTGTAAATCCGCGAATTTCTGCGATTCCACGGCCAGGATATGCAATTCTTCCCGTTTGCTGATGTCCTCGGCAGTTTGCTTGCGCTCGGCGATTGGCCGGGGGTCGCGCGGCAGTGCGGCTTCGATTGCCTTAATTAACTCGAGCCACCGTAACCGACCCTCGACGTTGCTGATGAGTTTATTCCCCGTGGCCAAGTGTTGAGCGAAGCTAGCTTGAATGGTTTCATTTTCGGTCTTAAAGCCAGCAGCCGTCGATTGGATCTGAGTAGCTTGCGCCTCGGCTTGAGCCATCGCCTCGCTAGCAGCTTCCCGCCAAGCGGTGACATGCGAAAAGTAGTTGAAGGTCAGCCCCGCTAGAATCGCCGCCGCGCCCGCCACTGCCCAGGGTTTCTTCGCCCGAATCAGCCGCGAACGCACGATTTCTTCCGGCAACAAGTTTGTCCGTAATTCGGACTTGCCCAAGCCCTGAATACACAAACCGTAAGCCACGGCAAAACTCAGCGTGTTGTCCTTGAATTGGGGTTTCCCCGCGGCACTGCCGGCGGAGAGTCGCTCGAACTCAGTAATCGGCTGGACTTCGTGTTCCAAGTTTTGAGAAAGGTAGCGTTGTAAGCCCGGCAACTTCATGACATTGCCCAGGCCCAATACTTTGCCGATCTTAGCCGACTTGTCGATGCTGGTGAAATACCCCAACGAGCGCTGAATCTCCGAAAGCAAATCGCTAAACACCGGTCGCATGGCCTGAAACACAGCCTTGGGGTCCTCGGCCTCGGTGGCATTTCGTTTGAGATGCTCCGCCTTGACAAATGTCAGCTTGAGCTCTTTGCTCAAGGCCCGAGTGAAGTGGTTTCCGCCGATGGGGATATTACGTTGCCAAACGCGAAATCCATTGGTCACCACCAAATCGGTCGTGTCGGTCCCTACGGAGATTACCACGGTGGATGGAGGGGGATTCTTGGGATCGAACGGCAAGGACTTGAAATCCCCGAGCCGATCGAAGCAGACGTAATTGTACACGGCCAGGGGCATTAACTGGATGAAATCGACCTCGATCCCTGCCGCCTCTAGGGGCTTGAGACAGCGGGTGACCTGATCGCGTTTCATAGCGAACAGACCCACTTCGGGCTCTAGAGCGAAACCATCTTCTTCGCTGCCGCCAGCCAACTGCTGGTAATCCCAAACCACGTCTTCCAGCGCGAAAGGGATTTGCTGACGCGCTTCATATTTGACGATGTCGGGAATCTTCTTCGCTTCCACCGGCGGCAACTTGATGAATCGTGCGAGACCACTTTGACCGGCTACCGAAATAGCGACTCGGTCGTTCAGCACTTCGTTGCGCGACAAGAACTGTGTGAGGGCTTCGCGGACCAGCTCCTCGGGTTCCGCTTCCGGCTGCGACAAGATTTTCGGGTATTCGATGTAGTCGAACGACTCGACCACAATTCGATCAGGCTCTTTTTCATGGGGGCGACAGAGCAGCGCCTTGAGTGCGCACTGCCCAACGTCGATTCCCCAAACGGAATTGCTCTTCGCCATAACCGCAGACCTCTGTTCCCTAACCGCTCGAAATGATCGGAAGTGCGCCTCCCGCGTTTGCGCAAATCCTCCTCAGTGCCTCTGAATGCAGTTTATCGCATCAGGGCCCAAGAGGTCAATTTTTTGCGTTCTTGCTCCTCCTGAGAAGGGTGCCCCCTAAACTGCCATTCTAGTCGGTATTTACCATTTGCCTAGAATTGGAGGTTGCTGGTCATGACCTAATTTGTTGAACCACAACGACACGACGGCACGACGGACAGAAACACTATTCGCAACCGGGCCGATGTCAAATTTTCAGCGGAAATCATCGTATTATTGTCGATTTAGTAGTCTTTGGAGGGCCTATGGATGCCATTCTGCCTTTTCGTCGTGCCATAGTGGTTCAATTGTCTGGAAACTTCGGAAACACCGAGCCCGCCCAAAAGAGCGTGATTTTTCTCGCAATCCGGCGAGGTTTCCCAAAAAAATATCGGCTTGTCGCTCTCGGCGTCCTTGGTTGTCAATTCTGACTTTGTCGTTCCAAAAAGTCCTCGAGCGGATCGGTTGCAAATCCGACCGGGGAAACCCATAACAGGGTTGTACTCTGCCTCCACTTCCCGATTTTTCAGCACCTATGATCGTAACCATCGACGGACCAGCAGGATCGGGGAAGAGTAGTGCAGCCCGCCAACTGGCGAAACGGCTAGGGTTTCGGTTCCTCGACACGGGGGCCATGTATCGGGCAGTCGCCCTGGCAGGAAAAGAGCAGGGGGTCGATTGGCAAGACCACTCCCAGCTCACTCGGATCGCCCTATCCTTGGAAATCTATCTCCACGATTTCCACGTATTTCTCGACGGCCGCGACGTCACCGACGAAATCCGCACGGTCGAAATCACGCAACTCACCAAACATGTGGCCGATAATCCCGATACCCGCCGCATCCTGGTCGATGCCCAGCGGAAGCTGGCCCAAGGGTTGGATGTCGTTACGGAAGGCCGAGACCAAGCGACCGTGGCATTTCCCCAGGCAGAATGCAAGATTTTTCTGACCGCGGGTGAAACCGTGCGAGCCCAGCGACGGTTCCTCGACCTCACGACCCGGGGCGAGCGGGTAACCCTGGAATCGGTCCTGGCAAACCAAAGTCGACGGGACCAAGAGGACGAAGAGCGCGTCATCGGCGGCCTCCGGATGGCCCCCGACTCAATCTTGGTCAATACCGACGGCCTGACCCAGGACCAAGTCGTCGAAACCCTAGAGAAACTGGTGCGGTCCAAGATGCCGGGGTGACTTGATCTATCAAATCCCTTCAATCGCGACAGTTAATCCCAATATTACGGAAGATTTCGGCCACTTAGTGAGAGTGGGAAAAATGGCTTGGTCTGTGGAAAAAGAAATATTGCTCGCCACTTCCACGTTTTCCGGGCTTGAAATTCTCTCAGAATCGGTCAAAATCGAGGGTTCGCAACTGCCCGGCGGTATTGGGGTGAGCGGTTCCTTCCCCTGCCCAGTATCTTGGTGGTACGCCCTAGTAGTGAAGTTTATGCACGGTGGAACTCCGTGGATCGGTGACGAAATCACCACATACATTACACAGTTATCGTCCAGCCTGAGGTTGAAATGTCGGAAGTCTTGGAAGTTACAAAACGCGAATTATTCGGAAAGCTCAACAACGGTCGGTTACGACGTTCCGGTCGGCTTCCAGCGGTGCTGTATGGGCACGGCGAAAAATCACTGAGTTTGACCGTTTCTGTCGACGGGCTGTTGGCGACCATCCGCCATGGAGCCAAATTGGTAGAGCTCAAGGGAGACGCCAAGGGGCAAGCCCTGCTGCATGAAATCCAGTGGGATATCTTCCAGCAGCATGTGTTGCATATTGATCTGCTGCGGGTAGATGCTTCGGATCGCGTAAAGATCGAAGTGGATCTACTGCTTCGAGGCGAGGCACCAGGCGAACACGAGGGGGGAGTCGTCGATCACATTGTCCATCGCCTTGAAATCGAGACCGACCCAGCCCATATCCCCGATCATCTGCATCTTAGCATTAATCACTTGCACCTGGGTGGGGTGTTGAAGCTCAAGGATATCTTAGATCTTCCAGTAGGTGCTAAGGTCTTGGGTGACGCCGATATGGTGCTCGTGCAGTGCATCGAGCCTTCTGAGGGAGGCGAAGAAGCTGCCATCGCCGACGGTGCGGAGCCAGAGGTTATTGGCCGTAAGCCGAGCGATGAAGAAGCGGAAGAAGAGTCTTGATGCTTACTGCTTGCGAGGGAGCGAGTCAGGGGGCGACGGTAGAGAATGAAATTGGTTGTCGGACTGGGGAATCCCGGTAAAAAATATGAAGGCACCCGGCACAACCTAGGATTTGAAGTGATTCAGTCGCTGGCCGAGCGTGTTGCTTCCAGCCTGGGTCGCATCAAATTTGATGGGTTGTTGATCGAAGGCCAAGTCGGAACAGAAAAATGCTTGTTGTTGATGCCCCAGACGTTCATGAATTTGAGTGGTCGGAGTGTCAAGCAAACCGTGGATTTTTACAAGCTTACCCCTGCCGAATTGTTGGTGGTGTGCGATGATTTTAACTTGCCATTAGGAAGCCTGAGACTCCGAGCCGCAGGTTCAGATGGTGGGCAAAAGGGACTCGCCGACACGGCATGTCAGTTGGGAACAGACCAGTTTGCACGGCTTCGATTGGGGATTGGCCCCGTTCCGGCTCAGTGGGATCCGGCTGATTTTGTCCTTGGCAAGTTCACTTCGCAGGAGCGAGAGTTTGCCTCGGAGGAAGTTAGCCGGGCTTGCCTAGCAGTGGAAACTTGGATTACCGAAGGAACAGCCCTCGCGATGAACCGTTACAATGGGGGGTGCCCCGATTCAGGGGGGCCGAGCCCTAGAATTTAGGCGGTTAGGAAAACGAAGCGACAAAGCACTAGGTTCACGACCGCTTTACGATAGAATTGTCAGTTGGCGTATTAGACTAAATTTTCCTTGAAAACATTTTGTGGAGTGACGGTTTTGGAAGCGAACATTGGAGTTTACGAAGGCCTGTTTATTCTCGATTCAAATGGTTTTGCGCGAGATCGCGATGGGTTAACGAACACCGTCAATGGGTTCATCGAGGAGGCTGGGGGGCAGATTGAAGTCAGTCGGCTCTGGGAAGAGCGGCGGCTTGCCTATCCCATCGATGGCCATCGAAAGGGCGCCTACTGGATCACCTATTTCCGCATGTCTACCGACAGGCTCAAAGAGCTCACGCGCCAATGTGAGATCACCGACGGAATTCTTCGGCAACTTTTTATTCGACTTCCCTCGGCCTTGGTCGATCCGATTCTCGAACATGCCCGTAGCGGTGGTGTAGTCCGAGCGACCCCCATTGCACTGGAAGAAAGTGTTGTCGAGGAAATTGAAGAGGAAGAAGTCGGGGCACTCTGAGCTAACGACTTCGGACAGCTTCACCAACGCAACTCGATTTGTGGAACGCTTTCATGGCAAGTTTTAACCGCGTAGTCCTCATGGGCAATCTGACCCGCGATCCTGAATTGCGGTACATCGGCAGTGGCACAGCCGTCTCCGATATTGGGCTGGCTGTCAATGATCGGGTCAAACGCAATGACCAGTGGGTCGATGAAACGACCTTTGTTGACATCACCCTCTGGGGCCGAACTGCCGAGGTTGCCAATGAGTATCTCACCAAAGGTTCGAACGTTTTGATCGAAGGCCGACTCAAGCTCGATACTTGGGAAAAAGATGGCCAGAAGCGTTCTAAATTGAAAGTTGTCGCCGAGCGGATGCAGATGGTTGGCGGTAAAGGCGGCGGCGGACAAGGTGGGGGAGGTCAAGCCGGTGGCGGTGCCACTCGTTCCGCCCCCCAGGAATCCACCGATTATTCCACGGTCGATTCCTTCGAGGCCCTGCATCCACCTGAAGATGAAATTCCGTTCTAATTTTACCCTGACTTGCTAGTCCCTACTGCTCTGGAAATCCAACGGCAATCAACAAACTACATCAAATAATAATTTAGAAGACTATTTCATGAAAACAAAACACAAGAAACTCCAGCGGCTTCCCCATCGCATTAAGCGACTCCCCACTGGCCCTCGCGGAGGCGTGGAGTTGTTGTTGATCCATGGTGTCGAAGACCTTGGCCACCAGGGTGATGTGGTCGAAGTAAAGCCTGGTTACGCATACAACTATCTCTTGCCACATGGAATGGCGACCTTGGCCTCCGACCACCACAAACGGATGGTCGAAAAACATCGCGTCAAGTTGCAGGCCTTGGAAAAGGTCCATCAGGCGAATCTACGTAAGAAGGCCACCGAAATCGCCAAGCAAAGCATTACCATCGAGGCCAATGCCACCGAAGATGGTCACCTCTACGGGAGCGTCGGTGCAGTCGATATCGTCGCCGCACTCAAGAAAGTCGACATCCAGCTCAATCTGGACCAAATTCGCTTGGAAGGGGTTCTGAAGGAGTTAGGGCTCTACACCGTAAAATTCCGACTCTCCACGGAAGTGGAAGGGGAACTAAAAGTGTGGGTCGTGCCAACTGTCGGTACCGACGATAAGTGATTTCTGCCTTTCAGGTGGCTGAGACTGTTTTGGGGTGCCGTTCACGGCGTTTAGTCGCTTGAATCCGACGCCAGTTGGGAAAACGGACTTCCTGTGCGCAGATTTCTTGCCTCGTAAAGATGGAGCAGGTGTTTCATGGCTACTGTTGATCGGACCCACCCTGGAGAACGGATTCATTCGGGAAATAGTCGCGGAAAATCTGAGCTCTCTTTCGACCGCCAGTTACCGCAAAGTGTCGAAGCCGAGAAATCCGTTTTGGGAAGCATCTTGCTGCTTCCCCAAGTCTTCGACGAAGTTGCGCTCATTCTTAAAACCAAGGACTTCTACGATGACGCCAATCGCTGCATCTACGAGCACTTGCTGCAAATGCATGATGCGGGGCAGTGTATTGACTTGATGCTCCTGGTCGAGCGGCTCCGAAGGGCCGAACAATTCGATCCCATCGGAGGAGCGGCGTTTTTGGCCGAGCTTGGGCAAATGGTACCCACGGCTGCCCACGCCGAATATTATGCCCGCATCGTTGCCGACAAGGCGGTCCTGCGCTCGCTCATTCATGCAGGTACGGACATCGTCCATGATGCCTATGATCCGACACTTGAAACTAAGCAGGCATTGGGGCGAGCTGAAGAAAAAGTCTTTAGAATTCTCGAGTCCCGGGGTTCTGGCGACATCAGCAGTATCCGCGAAATTCTTCATGAATCGCTGGAAAGACTCGAAGCTCGCATGGATCATGAACATGCCTTCGGAGGAATCGAAACCGGGTTCGATGATTTCGATCAACTCACCGGTGGCTTACAGAATTCGGAGTTGATTATCCTGGCTGCCCGACCCAGCATGGGCAAAACGGCATTGGCGATGAACATTGCCGAGCATGTTGCCTTAAAGCAACGTGTGCCTGTACTTTTCACCAGCCTGGAAATGTCGGCTCTCGAATTGGGAGATCGTTTGCTTTGTTCACACGCCGAAGTCAATGGCCATCGGCTCCGCAACGGTACGATCACGGCCGAAGAGCGGCGAAAATTGGTTTCTGCCGCTGGAGAAATTAGCGAAGCGCCACTTTTCATCGACGACTCCCCCAATCGCACGATGACTGAGATCTCTGCCAATGCCCGGCGGATGAAACGCAAAGATAATCTCGGGTTGATCGTCATCGACTATTTGCAATTGATTGAACCAGACAATGCCCGCGACCCTCGGCAAGAACAAGTAGCGCGAATCGCTCGCCGACTTAAGGGATTGGCCCGCGAACTGAAAGTGCCAGTCCTCTGCTTGGCCCAGCTCAATCGACAAGTAGAAGCCTCTCGAGACAATCTCCCGCAGCTAAGCCATCTGCGAGAATCTGGAGCTATCGAACAAGATGCCGATGTCGTCATGTTCGTCCATCGCGAGGAATACTACCTCTCGAAGCAGGACATTTCGGACGATATTCGGGGCGTCGCTGAAATCCTGATCCGCAAGCAGCGTAATGGTCCCACCGGAGAAATTAAGCTTGCCTGGATTCACGAGTTTACCAGGTTTCGCAATTTTTCGCATAAGTCCTTTGAAGAATTCGACCAATACGGTGAGCCAGATTTCTGATTCCTGCCCCCAAAATCCCCGAATTCGACTTGTCGGCAGATAGCCCATCGGCTATTTCTCAGCGGCCCAAGTGGGGCGGTTATGCGCACGTACCGCGTAGTACCGCTTGTCCCCCGAGCTCGTCTTTTGATCGCAAGAGTTTAGCTGCCCATGGCTTTCAACCAGCGTACCCTCAAAATCCGCAGCCAAATTGCGATGGCAATCACGGTCGCGGTAAGTTGGCTAGGCATTGTCCAGCAATGTCCTGCACAGCCCGCGCCTACACAGCAACTCACCACTCCCACTGCAGAGCAACCAGCGGATCCTGCCAAACTTGTCCGCGAGATTCGCATTTTAGGAAATGAGACAATTTCTTCTGAACAGGTGGCTGGCCAGCTTACAACTCGAGTTGGCCGATCCTTTGATCGCTCGATCGTTCAACGCGACGTAAGAAGGCTTGCCAATCTCGGCTGGTTTATCGATGTCAAACCACTTTATGAATCTACCCCCTTGGGACAGATCATCATCTTCCAGGTCGTGGAGCGTCCGACGATTCGGTATGTGACCTATTTGGGCAACGAAAAGGTCAAAGATAAGAAACTCGCCAAAGAGACTGGTTTGAAGTCAGGTGGGGCCGTTGATCCCTATGCCGTCGAGGAAGCCCGCCGCAAGATTGAAGAATACTATCAAAGTAAAGGCTACAACCAAGTCCAGGTGACGATTCTAGAAGGCACGAAGCCTACTGACAAAGGAATTTCCTTCCTCATCCACGAGGGGATTTCCCAAAAAGTATGGGACGTCGAATTCGTGGGCAACGAATTCGTCTCTTCCGGTAGGTTGCAGGCAATTATCAAGTCCAAACCACCCATCCTCAAGATTCTTAAGGGCTACGTCAGCCGCACCCAGATCGAGAGCGATGTTGATCTATTGACGGCTTATTACCGTGCTTACGGTTTCTTTCAAGCCAAAGTCAGTCGCAAGGTGGACTATTACGAGCGAGAAAACTGGGCACGAATTACCTTCGTGATTTCCGAAGGACAACGCTACCAAGTGCGCAGCGTCAAGTTCTTGGGCAATTCAAAGTTTGAGCCCGTAGCACTCTCCGAAGCCGCCAAACTCAAGGGGGGAGCCCCCTTTGAACAGGGGAAAATGTCTGCAGACTCCCAATGGATTCAAGAACTCTACGGCAGCCATGGCTATGTCTTCGCCGATGTGAAACCAGAAACTGTCTTCCTCGAAACGCCGGGGCAAGTGGACTTGCTTTACCATATCGATGAAGGCGAACAATTTCGAGTCGGACGTATTTTTGTCCACATCGGCGGCGATCATCCCCACACGCGCATTCAGACGGCACTCAATCGCATGTCCCTCAGGCCAGGCGATATCATGGACATTCGAGAACTTAAGGCGAGCGAGCGTCGGCTCGTGGCAAGCAGTTTGTTTAATGCTGACCCTGCTACCGGAGCGCGTCCCAAGATTTCCTACCGCATCCCGGAAGAGAATGTACTCGGTCTTTCCTCGAGTGAACCCTCGAACCTAACTGGCTCGCGCGTTGCAAGTGGAAGCAGTGGACCATCCGGCGTTCGTGGTCAAAGTCCGGATATTCTTGGTCCACGGGTACTCCCTCCGCCAGGCTTCAATCCGACACCACTGGCGAATTCTTCTCTCAAGGTGGTCGCCCCAAGCGAAACTACTCGACAGGACATGCCAGCCGACATACACGTCGATTGCGTAGACCTAGGCCACTACCAACGTTGGCTACAAGAAGAGGGAATGTCGCCTAGCCTCGAACAGCAGACCCCAGTAGCTCAGCCACCACTCGACCTGAATACCAAAACTGAGGAACCTCTCATTCGCGGCCAAGATCCCGGTACTGCACCCCCGGAGTCGGCTTGGTGGGTGAGGCCCCAACAATCACTTCCTGGACAGCCCTCCCAGCAGATTCGTGGACAAAGTCCAGCCGGAGTCCCTAACAGTGCCTACGCTACGCTGCCAGTTCGCAGTGGCAATCCTTATGGAGGAACCCAAGTCGCCGCGACAGGACCCGAAAGTAAGCCCCCCAGTCCAATGGGCTCTGTCCTGCCGGTTCAGTACCAGCAAACCGCTCAAACCTCTAATCAACAAGTCCAATATACCGAATCGATTCCTCCCCCCGCTGCCGGCTTTGGGCCCACACCAGGTTTTTCGGCGAATCCGGTGCCCGGTTACCAGGCTTACCCCAATGGCGACTTCGGTTTTCCCGGACAACCTTATCCTCAGCAGTCTGTAGATATTTTCTTTGACGGGGAGGAAACTCAAACCGGCCGACTTCAGTTGGGAGTGGGTGTCAATTCCGATGCAGGTTTGATCGGAAACATTGTCGTCGATGAACGCAATTTCGACTGGCAACGACCGCCGCGGAGCTTTGAAGATATTCGCAATGGTACTGCCTTCCGCGGAGCAGGCCAGCGGTTCCGCATTGACGCCTCGCCGGGAAGCTCGGTACATCGGTACTTGGTCAGTTTCCAAGAACCCTATCTCATGGATAGTCCCATTAGCATGGGATTGAGCGGTTCCTATTTTCAACGTCGTTTTGACGATTGGGACGAAGAACGGCTCGGGGGCCGAGTCTCTTTTGGTTACCAGTGGCTGGAAAGAGATTTATCAACCCTCGTAACCTATCGTGGCGAGAGCATCGACATCAGCAATACCAGCACCGCCCAGGGGGACCTGGCAGACCTCGATGATGTGCGCGGTGGCAATGCCTTGCATGGATTTCGTTTGGCTTTGATCAACGACACCCGTGATAACACGTTCTTAACCACCCAAGGACACTACCTTGAAGTCAGTGGCGAACAAGTGATCGGGTCCTTCGAATATCCCCGGGTTGAAGCTGATTTTCGCAAGTATTTCTTGCTCAGTGAACGCCCAGATCATTCGGGTCGGCACGTTCTCAGCTACGCAACGAATGTCGGTTATCTCGGGGATGATGCCCCGATCTACGACCGGTTCTACGCGGGTGGCTTTTCGACGATGCGTGGCTTTGACTTTCGAGGTGCCTCACCGATTACATTTGTGGGATTCAACGGTGTTGAAACCGGTGGTAACTTTCAGTGGCTCAATTCGTTGCAATACTTATTTCCAATCACTGCCGATGAAATGCTCCACGGAGTGTTGTTCTGCGATTTTGGCACGGTCGAAAAGAAAGTCGAAATCCAAGACTTCCGGGTGGCTCCAGGTTTTGGCTTGCGTGTTACCGTGCCGGCCATGGGCCCCGCGCCGATTGCCCTCGATTTCGCCTTCCCTGTTGCTAAAGCCGACTTCGATGACGAACAGGTCTTCAGCTTTAGTCTAGGATTCAGCCGCTAAGTTAGGCACCGCCCTAGAATTGAGGATTGTCACCTGAATCACAGGGACAATCACTTTCGAGCACCTGGGGATTTGCGTATCGCCAGCGGTAATAGTCGAGATGGTGGGGATACGGACGGCGATACCATGTGCCCGAGAAGAATGACTGAGGAATTAAATACCCCGTTCCTACACCCGGATGATACGTTGGAACACCGTTTTCCCCGGAATACGTCGTGCTCATCAGCACGGATTCACTTCCGAACTGGATTCGGTTCCGCTGATAGGCGGGGGCGATTTCGATAGCCTTCGAGGTTGGCAAACCAACCAACCCGCTCAGAAAAATCGCTCGAAACAAGGGACTCCAGGTTTGCACGCCAAGTAACCTCGGTGGTTTCAGGGAAATTCACTCCCTGTATGTTAGGCACACGAGATTTCAACTGTCAAATGTTGGCAGCAAACTCTGCAGAATTTCTAAATTACATCCTGCCGTGAGGATCTTCCAGACTTACAGCCATGCGATTGAGGGCTTCCGTTTCAATCTGCCGCACGCGTTCCCGGGTAAGTCCTAACTGTTCTCCGATTTCCTTGAGCGTTCTTGGTTCATAGTTCTCTAAGCCAAATCGCATCTTTAGCACGGTGGCTTCGCGTTCGTCCATGGTGGTGAGCATTTCCATAACGTGCCGCAGGCTATCACTTTCAACCAACGTGTCATCGGGGCTGAGTTGCCGCTCATCCATCACCATGTCACCCAGGGTCCACCCCGCCTCGGCCTGATCGGTTTGGGGTGTCGCATTGTAGATCTTGATCGCTTTTTTAATAATCGGAAGCTTTTTCTTCGGCAATCCTAGGACCCGTGCAATCTCCTCAGGTGTTGGACTGCGGTCCAATTCTTCGGTTAAGCGAGCCGTTGCGCGACGCCACTTCGAGAGGAGCTCGACCATATACGCCGGGATGCGAATCGTTTTGCCGGTGTTGATGAGTGCCCGTTTGATAGACTGTTTAATCCAGTAGCTAGCATAGGTGCTGAAGCGGGTCCCCATGGCGGGATCGAAGCCTTCGACTGCCCGTAGGAGGCCCAAATTGCCTTCTTCGATGAGATCCTGCAGGCTGAGGCCTTTCCCCGAATAGCCGCGGGCGATATTTACTACCAGGC
Source organism: uncultured Planctomycetaceae bacterium (assembly GCA_937860165.1). Lineage (GTDB taxonomy): Bacteria > Planctomycetota > Planctomycetia > Pirellulales > Lacipirellulaceae > Bythopirellula. Next base: position 5,380 of record CALMBE010000710.1, on the reverse strand, counting down.
GCAGGTTGGCACGGACCATTCGGTCACGGGCCGGAGAATCGCCTTGACCGATACGGACCGCCAATTCGCGTTCCTCCTCGGCATTCAACAAAGCAGTTTCGTTGATCTCCCGCAGGTAGGTTTCCAGGGGTGTCTGGACAGCGGAAGAGGCTTTACGGGGGCGAGTTGAAGCGGCCATAGTTGTGTTAAACCGTTGTACATTGGGTAAAGGCGAATACCGCCATACCTCAATGAACGGGAGCTTTTAGCCACTCACCGTCCATTCCCTCGTCCTGATAGGCTAGGGTTTGGCGCCATAAACAACCGGTTCGGGTTGGCAGAATCTGGCACACTGGCCTGCTTCGCCACCCGCCCTGATTACATCCTGTTGCCGTATGAGTATCGACGACCCGATACCGGCCCCTCTAGTGGCGGTGGATTATGTTGAAGTGGGGCGAATGTACCAGGAGTAGGGGCCATATCAAATGAAACGGCACGTTGAGAATTACTCAACGTGCCGTCGTAAAATTAACGTAAACAGGGCTAGTTAATGACGCTTCATGCGTCACTTTCGGAAGCCGAGGTAAGTTCTTTTTCTTCGCTGCTACCGTTGGTATCCGAAGAAGCTGTTCCAAACAAAGGCCCGGAACCTGAACCGATTCCACCCTTCAGTTCCGCAGTCGAATCACCCCGGGCGGCTTCTGCTTCGGCAGCCTCTGCAGCGGCTTCGTCCTCTTCAGCCCATTCGACTCGTTTCCGAGAGAGGCCGATTTTGCGCTCTTCGGTGTCCACTCTCAGAACCTTCACCTCAATCACATCACCGACACTGACGACTTCTTGCGGGTTCTCGACCTTGTGATCGGCAAGCTCAGATATGTGTAGCAGACCTTCTAGACCATCTTCCAAACCGACAAAGACCCCGAAATTTGTGATTTTCGTTACGGTTCCCTGAACAAGCTGACCTTGTTGATAGCGATTGGGAATATCGGTTGCCCAAGGATCGTCGTCCATTTGCTTGAGACCCAAGGCGATCCGGCGACGTTCCTGGTCGACCGACAGCACCTTGCATTCAACTTCTTGGCCCTTTTCAACCACCTCGCTGGGATGACTGATCTTGCGAGTCCAAGACATGTCGCTCACGTGAAGTAGGCCATCGATCCCCTCTTCGATTTCGATGAACGCACCGTAATTGGTAAGATTCCGAACTCGACCTTTGACGAGTTGCCCGGTCGGATATTTGTCGGCGACACGCTCCCAAGGATTGTCTTGGGTCTGTTTCATGCCGAGCGAAATTTCCTGCTTTTGTTCGTCAATTCGCAGGACCACGACTTCGATCACATCATCGATTTGCACCAACTCGCTAGGATGACTGATTCGCTTGGTCCAAGACATTTCGCTGATATGGACCAGACCTTCGATACCATCTTCCAACTTTACAAAGGCACCGTAGCTCATCACGTTGACTACAGTTCCCTTGACCACGGAGTTGACGGGGTACTTTCCTGCGACATTTTCCCACGGGCTGGAGCTCTTTTGCTTGAGGCCCAGTGCGATTTTTTCCTTCTCGTGGTCGATATGCAGGATCATCACTTCGAGTTCGTCGTCGATCTTGACCATTTCCGAAGGATGGTTGATGCGACCCCAACTCATGTCGGTGATATGCAACAGACCGTCGATGCCACCCAGGTCGACGAAGGCCCCGAAATCGGCAATGTTCTTGACAGTACCCTTGCGAGTTTGTCCGATCTCGAGCTTCTTGAGCAGTTCCGACTTCTTTTCTTCGCGTTGGGCTTCGATCAGGCTGCGACGACTGACGACGATATTGCGGCGTGCCTCGTCGATCTTCAAGACCATGCACTCGATGACCCTGCCAATGTATTCACCAATATCGTGGGGACGACGGATGTCGACTTGGCTGGCGGGGAGGAAAACGTTGACACCGATATCAACCAATAACCCACCTTTGATTTTGCGGACGACTTCGCCAGAGACCACATCACCTTCGTGGACGGTCTCCATGACCTTCATCCATTTTTCGATCTTCTCAGCCTTGCGTTTGCTGAGCACGATCATGCCCCGTTCTTCCAAGGGGGCATTATTGTCTTCGACGTCCTCAACCAACACGCGAATCGTTTGACCAACTTCCGGGAGGGCTTCGCCTTCGTCCCATTCATTACGAGCGATTGTGCCTTCGCTCTTATAACCGACATCGACTAGCACATATTCGTCGTCGATGCGAAGGATCTTGCCCACCACAATCTGATTGACATCTACGTCGGTGGTGTCCAACCAACCGGTGTCATCGTCGGCGAGGGTGCCAACGGCTAGATCCCAATCTTCGTCAGAAATGTCAAATTCGCGGATTAAATTACGGTTGACCATGAATCAATTAACCAATCGGGTAGCTAAACGGTGAGACCCCAAAGGGTAGGGCCCCAATAGGTGAGACCACTGAGGGTAAGGTGGTTTTGCTAACCGGCAAAAAAGGAACAGCCCGCTACGGAACGTCGACGTCGACGATCACAGATTGGAAGCATAAGGGCCAATGGGAATCGGTCATCGTAACAAAAGTTAGTGCCCCTTTCAATCGGCAATAAGTGCTTTTCCTGGAACGACTTGGCGAAAAGTTGGAGGCACATTTGCCGGGGCTGACGGGCTTGTCTGGCCCGACGTTCAAATGGGTAAGCAGGCCAATTTGCCAAAGGGTCATGAAATGGGCTTCCCGTCGGCCGGGGGAATTTTGCCCTTCAAATAGGGGTCCCATATTCCCGGGCTAATTGGCTGGGATATTGTTTTGGGTGCTATTCGTGGCCCTCGCAAATAAGGAATCACTTGCAATGGCGGGGATGCAAAATTCGGAGAATTTGCTTTCATTAACGACAAATTTAGAGGCCTAAATCTGGAAGGTAACGAGTTGGCTTTGATCCAACGGATTGGCCGTGACAAGGGTAATGTTTTCCTGGGTCTATTGTCTTGGTTTCGCGCGGCCAAATCTAGGGGTTTTTTACGCAGAGACGGGGAGGCGCGGAGAAGATCTCTTCGATTCACCACAAAGGCACAAAGGGCACGAAGGAATTCAAGAGCGACCGCTAATCGACGCTGATGAACGCTAATAAGAAATTATTAGTGTCAATTAGCGTCGATTAGCGTGTAGTAATAATCACATTCTCAAAGAACTTTCGCCGGGTGCCACCGTCGATTCTATGTGTGCCACTGGCTGTGCCAGTGTCTTTGTACTACAGAGAACCTCCACACCTTCTGTGTTCTGCGGGGTAGCAAGCTCTATTTAGTATCCTAACAAATTGCACTGGCAGAGCCAGTGGCACACGGCGTTGAAATCTTTATTCAGTGAGGGGAGAGCCTAGTGAAACAGGCGGCTGATGGATTCGTTGCGGTGGATGCGTTTGATGGCTTCGCCTAGGAGCGGGGCGATGCTGATGACTTTCATCTGCGGTAGGATTTGGTCGGGTCGCAGGGGAATCGAATCTGTGCAGACGATGCTGCTTAAATTGGCGGAGGCCAACCGTTCAACGGCTGGGCCGCAGAGCACGGCGTGGGTCGTGGCGACATGAATTTCCTTGGCCCCTTGGGCCAACAGCACACGAGCGGCCCCCGTGATCGAGCCGGCGGTGCTGATCATGTCGTCGAACATCAGGACAATCTTGCCCTCGACGGGGCCACCGATGACATTTTCTTGAATGGTGGTGTCGGCACTCGTGCGGCGTTTGTCGACGATGGCCACTTTGCCCCCCAACCGCTTGGCGTGACCGAGGGCCCGTTTGATGCTGCCTTCGTCTGGGCTGGCGATCACCAAGTCCGACTCAGGAATGTTCATCTTGAGGAAATGTTCATTGAGGACCGGGGCTGCATAGAGGTGATCGACTGGGACATCAAAGAAACCTTGGATTTGGGCGGCGTGCAGGTCCATGGCTAGCACCCGGTCGGCTCCCGCGCGGGTGATGAGGTTGGCCACGAGTTTGGCCGTAATGGGGACACGTCCCTCGTCTTTGCGGTCTTGGCGGGCGTAACCGAAATAGGGCATCACGGCGGTCACCCGTTCGGCACTGGCCCGCTTGCAACTGTCGATCATGACCAGGAGTTGCATCAGGTGTTCGTTGGCCGGGGGCGAGGTCGGTTGAATGAGATAGACATCGCGGCCACGAATGTCTTCTTCGATCTTGCAAGAAGTCTCACCGTCGGGGAAAGATCCCAGGGCGATGCTTCCAAGGGGGACGCCCAGATAATCAGCGATAGCCTTGCTGAGCTTGGTATTGGCGTTGCCGCTGAAGATTTTGAGGTCGGTCATGATTGTGGTGCGGTAGTGAGGGTGGAATTCTTTGTCGGATGGAACGCCCAGGGATTGCAATCCCTGGGCGTTGGCATTCCCTGGGCGGTGTTAATCCCTTGAGTTCAACGAGTACTTGCGAGACGCTGTAATTCTTGCTCAACGGATGCTAACTCGTCGAGATTGTTGATGCTCATGGACTCGCACGGTTGGAGCACTTTTTCGGCAATGACGGACTTGCCGGCGGCCATGAGAATCGCGGGACAATCAGTAATATAATACTCCTTCTGAGAGTTTTGATCCGTAAGTCGGTCGAGGGCCCATAGCAACTGCTGCGAATCGAAAACGTAGGTGCTGACATTGACTTCGCGGATCGCCCGTTGGTCTGGGGTGGCGTCTTTTTCTTCGACGATCGCCATGAACTTTCCCGCGTCGTCGCGAACGATGCGGCCATGGCTGGTAGGGTCTTGTTTGTCTACGGTTCCTAACAAACAGGCAGCGCCACTCTCGGAAAAGTTCTCGATCAAAGTTTTCACGGACTTGGCCTGCAAGAGGGGCGAATCACCCGCTACGACTAGCACCGGCCCGCGAGAATCGGCTAGCTGGCCGCGGCACATCATGACGGCATGTCCGGTGCCTAGCTGTTCGGATTGGAGAGCGAACTCGATGCCCGGTTCCCCTGCCAGTTCCGCCCGTACAAGTTCCTCCCGATAGCCGACTACCACCACGATTCGCGCGATGCTGGCAGAGCGGAGGGCATCGATCACGTAGCGAATCATCGGTCGCCCGGCAACGGGGACGAGCACCTTGGGAAGCTCTGATTTCATGCGGATACCCTTCCCCGCGGCGAGCACAACGGCCAAGGCAGACACTCGTGAAAGTTTATCGGACATGCGAAGTAGGGGCGAAATCGGGGGGAAAAGATGGCAAAAGAACTCGCACCATCTTGCCATGATTCCGGGCAAACCGCCAGTGCTCGAAAAGCCCGAGTTGCGAGTTGTGAGTTTCGAGTGGCGATTTTCCCTTGAAAATTACATTTCATCACTCGCAACTTCCCCCCGAACAGGGCCAATGACTTTTTCACAATGGCGGGTGCCATGGCCACGGCGGTACTCC
>CALMBE010000709.1 GCA_937860165.1 uncultured Planctomycetaceae bacterium | reverse complement strand
TTGATGGCCTGGCGGAGGTGGTCCGCAGCTTCTTGGGCCACGATCCACTGTCGGGCCACTTGTTCGTGTTCCGCAACAAGGGGGGGTACTTGGTGAAGATTCTGTGGTGGGACCGGGACGGGCTGGCGATCTACTACAAGCGCCTCGAGCGGGGCGCATTTCAGTTCCCGCGCAGTAACAAGCCTGCGCTGGAAATCAGTTGCGAGCAACTGCTGCGATTGCTGTCGGGCCTGAATGTTTCGCAGCGCGCGAGTGCGTGAACTTTTTTTTGCGAACTCGTCTTGCATGTTTTACATCAGGCGTTACAACGGTTCGCATGACGGTCGCCATGGAAGAACTGCCGAATGATGTTGCGTTGCTCAAACGGCTGTTCGTCGAAGAACGTCAACTGCGCGAGTCACTCATCAGGCAGATTCGCGCAGAAGCGGCTCGGCAGTTGGAAGCGCAAGCGCAGCGGCACGCCGCAGAACTGAAGGCAGCGATAGCCCCCTCTGCGTCGTGTCGTTGTGGTTCAATTGTCTTCACAACATGGGGGACATCTCACGCTATCCCAGTTCTCGTCATCCCCGCGCAGGCGGGGATCCAGTTCCTTATTCACTGGAATACCGAAGCTTCTTTCCCCAGCCACTAGCCCCCAGCCCCCAGCCACTTCTGGCCCTCGACACTCGGCTAATCCCAATTTGCCGAATTCACAGATTTCTGCGAAAATAGTAGGAATTGCGCTTGACAAACCATGCGCCCCCCCCATATAACCTAAACTAACTTTTCGGAGGAGAGAACCATGGCACACACTCGGAAATACTCTGCGCACTGTCTGGCGCCTGTTGGCAGATTCTGCTTTGCGCTCGGAATCCTACTAGCCGCTGCTTCCCTGGCGAACGCCGCCCCGGGGACGTTTCGATTTGAAGCGGAAGTGGCAAGTGTTTCGGGTGTGCCGTTACCGTTCCCGGTAACTATAGGTGATGATATTTCTGCGAAGTTGACTTTCGAGACTAGCGCCGCAGGATCACCATATGTGCAGTCGTTGGGAATAGAGTTTTCTTTATCAGGTTCGTTACTGCAGCTTTCAGAATACAGGATTCGAGTCGCAGATGATGATTTTCCTGGACCGACTGATATTAGAGGACGGATTGCCGACCCACTAAATACCCCGATCGTCGATTTTCGACCAATAATCAACGATAACGTGATAATATCCTCGAATTTGGATTTTCTCCCATCCGCTGGCGTCCTTCCAGGAACTGTTATCGGTCTGCCACATCTTTCGTTTGCTCCGGTGGTAGTTCTTGCATTTCCAGATGATGTGTTGACTACTAATGTTTTGCCAGATGACATTGCCAGTTGGAACGATTTCACATTTCGAGAAATGTCTCTGTCTTTTGTGAATGCTCTGTCAGGAGATCGAACTTACGTGGGGGCATACCTGCGGAGTTTCTATTCTGTGCCAGAACCGTTTTACATCCACAGTGGAGCGATCAGCATTGTATTCATGTCTGCTTTCAGGTGCAGATCTCCGATTAATTTCCGTCGCCGCACTACTATTATTCGAGTTGCAAAATGAACCTACTTCGCACCTTTCTATCTCGTCTTACGATCCGACGTCATGCACCAAGGTTTTCCAGTGTCCATCCCAATCGGAAGGCACTGTCTCTGGAACTATTGGAGAGAAGAGACCTTCTGTCTATAAACTGGACTAATCAGGCCACAAACAATTTCGAAGCCATCTATGGTGCAGAAGGAGCTATTGTTGCAGAGCAATTGGTCCTGCGGGCAATCAAAGATTGGAACTCAGTCATTCTCGATCAAGATTTTGACAACGACAGCAACCCCTTAACAAACAACTTTCAATTGACTGTAGATGCTGCCGTACTTAGTAATCCCCTTACGCGAGGGGAAACGAGTGTCACAGTCACGAACGGAGGAAGTGGACAAGTAGGTTGGACAGCCGGAATCCCAATGTCCTCAATCATCACCATGGATGACAATGGCGCAGGTTCCGGATGGTTTCTTGATTCAACGCCGCTGGATGACTTGGAGTTCACGGGAATCGCCAGTCCATTCCAGGCGACCTTTATTGACGCAACATCTACTGGACAAACTCACCAATCCGATTTCTACCGCACAATTGTACATGAAATCGGTCACGCAATGGGAATTTTCACTGGCTTAGGAGTAATCAATCAGTTTCAGACTTTTTTGGGCTCTTTTCCGTCGGGCGAAGCTCTCTATTCATTTCATAATCCTAACGGTCAATTTGGAGTAACGGCAACATTCACATCAATAGGCGGAGGACATTTGTACGAAGGACCCGCTCCTTCCAGTATTCCAAACTTACCAGTCCACCCCAACGACTTAATGAATCCCGGTCGCACCGTCCCTGCGGGATCGACCCCCCCGATAGAAACCACACGACAATTCATCAGCAATCTCAATGTGCAGATATTGGCTGATGCTTACGGCTACACTGTTGCCCTTTCCAGCACCATCAACAATGCCCATGTCTCATTCGATATCTACACCGGTACGTTGCTGGTCC
>CALMBE010000708.1 GCA_937860165.1 uncultured Planctomycetaceae bacterium | reverse complement strand
TTGCCACGCTGTTGTACTGGGGATTTATTCATCGTTACAATGTAGTGTTAGAGAAGATCTGCGAAAGAGCAGGAATCGCAAAAACTCACAGCCTCAACGGGATAAACACCACTTGCATCCAAGGGGAAAGTCTCACATCCCATCTGCCACAAGGACCTCCCACTAAAATTCCTGAAGAACCCTTTTTTCAGAGTCCCAGTGAAGTCTCGGGTGAGATGCCATTCGAATAGGATCGCAACTTGAAGAAATTGGTGAAAATTCCACCTGTTCCGTGATAGCATCTCATCTTAATTATTCGACAAACTTTGCCGATACTCTACATTATCGCCAGTCGCCCTAGAATTCTTATTCAGTGTGATTGCGACGCTTTAACATTGAATAACCATCTTGGGAGGTGAATGAACTCAATGCTGGAGCACCAAGCAAACATCAACAGTCTAGAAGAAATTCGTCGTTACGTCGTTGAGACCCTAAGTACCTTGGAGCTATTGAAAAGTGATCGATGCCAGTTGAGGGTAAGACTGCTTACCCGAGGCGGCGAACCTTGTGGGATGTATTTTTGTCTGCACGGCCCTCGGGCGGTGCGATTGTCGGCGATCTGGGAAACGGAATCAAATTCGATTCTCTTTTACGGATCCACTGGAGAGCGGGTACAGCGTACCCGATTGACTGCGGCCCCCCAATTGCCGGTGCCACCCAGAAATAAGCTAGCGGGCTAGCGGCGGCACAAAAACGGAATTTCGGAGCGGAACAGGAGTTTTTGGAATTGAAAAAAGCCCTAGTCCGCATTACTATACATAAGTACATGTTTCCATTACGGACTCGACAAGGAGGTGCATGATGTTAGTACTATCCAGGAAAGAAGCAGAACGAATTCGATTGGGTGATTCCATTGTGATAACCGTCGTGCGGATTGGCGGAGATAAAGTGCGATTGGGAATCGAGGCCCCCAAGGAGATGCTCGTCTTGCGAGACGAACTGCAACCCTTTGCGGATGGGGCCCGCGAATCTCGCCGAGAGGTTTCCGGCGGGATTGTTGTCGAAGTCGAAACCACCCTCACTGAGCTGCAAGCGGCAGGTTGAGGATCGACTCGAGTGTGAGCGCGGCCTGCGAGATTGGTGTGTTACCAATCCAGCGGCCGAGCTTGGAGCTACTTCTCGAAACTCTTTTCTTTCAGACTGCGCGTAGCCGCCTGGCTAAAGACGAAACGAAACTACCAAGAAAAGAGCCGTCAGGATTAACCTGACGGCTCGCGAAATTCGATTCGGAATTCGGGCAGGCTAATCCCGGGGACGAACAGCCCCAGTCAGCCCGCTGTAGTCGGCGCGGTCATCTTGGTGCCACAGAGGGTGCCCCGAGCGAATTCTCTCGGCCAGGACTTCCAGCTTCTCCCGTGATCCGGCAGGAGCCTGCGTAGCGCCAAAATGGTCATCGACGTGAGGCGCGAAGTCCTCATCGTGACCATATTTCAGAATTGCTTCAAAGACGTTTTTAAGTTTCATATCTGGCATGTTAATTACTCCAATCAAGTTCAGGTGTTGGACTCCGGCGGGACCGGGCGATTTTCAGAGAACGCCCGGCGAGACCAACGTGACTAAGGTGGGAAGGCACCAATAATCGCCTAACTGCATCCGATCCTGAAACTGGCACCGTCTGATCGGCTGGGTCAGCCCGACTTCGAGTAAAGCGATGTCCAGTTGAGCTAAGCTGTTATTGTTAACATTTCGTTCAAGTAAAGGATTATTACCAGGAGATTAAGGTTGTCAAGTTTTTTCTTAACCACTATTGACAAATTCAGGCTAGTCCCGCGATAGGAAGGGTAAAATTTTCTAAGTGGGTACCCGGGGAGGGCCGATTTCTCGCTAAATACCCCAATTACCCCCTAAATAGCCAGGTGCTCACTGGGGAATGCCTGCCGATAAGGCCCAGCGTGACTAGTGGACATTTCTCCACGTGGGAATTGGCTCTTGGCAAGCCTGAATCATGAAGTTTGTCAAATGAATTGAACACTTGCCCAAATAATCCACCACGCTGTCGCTCTGTAGCGAAAGCTCTGATTCTACTGATTCTGGTGTCAAGACGTGCAGGTAGCGTTCATTCCAGTTTGCGCAGATTTCCCTTGTAATTGCCTTCCCAAAGCGTGACAATGTCGGGCGTATCCGAGCAAGAGGTTATCCATCGTTGGGGAGGTAATGCGATGAGGTATTCAAAAGTAGACTTTCGTCGTCTGAATGTAGAATTTCTGGAAGATCGAAGACTTCTCGCCGCCGACTTCAGCGGCAATGGCGTAGTTGACAACGTCGACCTCCCCGTATGGCAAGCTAACTACGGGACATCCGGTGCCGTATTGCAATCGCAGGGCGATGCCGATGGAGATGAAGATGTCGATGGTCGCGACTTTCTAGCGTGGCAGCGTACCTTTGGACAAACAGTAGCGCCACCCTCACCTGCGATAAACATTTCCATAAACACTTTAACTGAAGCTCTCGAAGAGTCTCCCGGCGCAATCGTCTTTCGCAATAGCGATTTCTCTAAGCAAGTCCTCCATACGAATCAGGCTTATCGCGGTACGCGTCTGACTATTCAGTTGCAAATTTGGTATACGATCCGAATGCAGATGAGGATTTTACACCGTCAAGCCTAGCTCTCCAATCCGGCATGTTGGGCCAATACCAGATACGATTCATTTATGATGATACTCAGATTCGTCTGTGGACAACCGCCAACTGGACAGGTTTCGACAATGTAGGTGGCGGCCGTTTTCAGATTCCGTCAGATACCAATTTTACTCCCAACACCCTATCACTCAGTTTTCTTATTGAGGGAATCGAAAACAGTTCGGCTTTCGGGGCAGACTCCATTCTAGTCGAAGCTATTCCAACTGGAGGAGGCACAACGCTTCAGGACCGTGGTTACTATACGGTAATTGAGACAAATTTCGGTGTGGACGGAAATCGCGACACAGAAATCGACTTTACAAATAGCCATGATCGGCAACTGTTATTTTGGGTCAATAATGACCAAGAGGGTTTCAATGAGTCCGACCCAGGCGTCGAATCCGAAATCGTCAACATCACTAATCCCGATCATAACAATAATGTAATCGACCAACGTCGTGACCTGGAAGATTTCGCCCCGCTACGACTTTACGTTGATCCACTGTTATTCAGCAATGCGACGGATGTACAGCTAGGCGCAATTCCTCCCGGGCAACTGAGTGCGAGATACAGTTTGAATTATCTTAATGCAGACGGCGAGTCATTCCGACTATTTTACGCCAATAATTTCACGGATGATGTATATCGCCATGTGAATAATGAGACGACTGCCACCGTACAAGCCAGTGACCCGGCATTTAACGAATCCGAGCGGCCTGCGTTCACTGGTAACCATGTTCTCGAAGCCACGCTTTCCGGTCTAAATCCCCATTTGTTCGAGATTCGACATGGTACGCTTCCTTACGGAACTGCATTTCAAAACGATTCAATTTTGGAATTCGTGACGGAAGTTTTTTACCCCAATGGAACGTCAGTCGAGAAGCGGCAACGAATTGATCTTGATGTTCGCGATATTAAGTCTTTCTATACGAATTGGGATATCGACTATTTGACTGGTGGCGACCTTCGCACTGACGTGAGTTTCCAACATTTCGCCACCCCGACCAATCCAACGCACCAGTCAGAGGTGCAAAATGTACC
>CALMBE010000707.1 GCA_937860165.1 uncultured Planctomycetaceae bacterium | reverse complement strand
CGCAACTCGAAGAAGGTGGGTAAGACCCTCAAGCTGGCGACATTGTCCAGAGGTATTCACGTTCTGCCTGTGGAGACGATGGCTCTGTCTTACCCACCCTACGGACTCACCCACCTTATTCAACGCAACTCGAAGAAGGTGGGTAAGACCCTCAAGCTGGCGACATTGTCCAGAGGTACTCACGTTCTGCCTTTGGAGGCGATGGCACTGTCTTACCCACCCTACGGACTAAGTTGTCATCCCCGCGCAGGCGGGGATGACGAGCGTGGCTGGGATCGGCATAATCCCTATGACAAATTGAAACACTGATCGGCCCTGCCCGCTTGCAATCTGTCGCGCCTCGATGAGAATGGCATCCATGGGAGATTTGAAATCACACTCGACGGCGGCATCCCCTTTGACCTCCTCCAAAAGGCTCAAAGCCGATTCGCCGCCGCAGACAATCCTCGTCACTGGTGGGGCCGGCTTCATAGGCAGCCACTTTGTGCGGTTGGCCTTGGGCAAGCCACATACTCGCGTGGTGAATGTCGATGCACTCACCTACGCCGGCAATCTCGACAACTTGGCCGATGTCGCGGACCATGCCAACTATCGCTTTATTCGTGCCGATATCTGCGATGGCGAACTGTTGGGAAAACTCTTTGCCGAGGAATGCCCGACCGCAGTGGTGCATCTGGCGGCTGAGTCGCATGTGGACAAATCCATCGCGGCCCCCGATGACTTTATTCGCACCAATGTCGTCGGCACGACGCAGCTTCTGAAATGCAGTCTCTCGCATTGGGAACATCTGAACGACTCCGCGCGAGAATCGTTTCGATTCCTGCACGTCTCGACCGATGAAGTCTTTGGTTCGCTGAGACCCACGGGAAAATTCAGCGAAGCAAGCCCCTATCACCCGAGCTCTCCCTACTCGGCCTCGAAGGCTGCGGCCGATCATCTCACACGAGCATTTTTTGTGACCTACGGGTTGCCAACGATCATCAGCAATTGTTCGAACAATTACGGGCCCAACCAGCTTCCGGAAAAACTGGTCCCGCTGATGACACTCCAGGCGCTTGCTGGAAAAATGCTTCCGCTCTTCGGCGACGGTCAAAACGTGCGGGACTGGCTCCATGTCGAGGATCACTGCGCCGCCCTGTGGCAAATTCTGACCCTCGGTACGCCGGGCGAGGATTATTGCGTTGGCGGTAATTGCGAGAAACGCAACTTGGAAGTGGTCCACGCTATTTGTACGGCGATCAATGAACTGCGACCCGAGCTCGCGCACCGGCCTTGGGGGGCACTGGTAGAATTTGTCGCCGACCGCCCAGGGCACGATCGCCGCTACGCGGTGGATACCACCAAGATCACCCGCGAGCTAGGTTGGCGTCCGCAAGTCGCTTTCGAGTCGGGATTGCGCTCAACCGTGGCTTGGTATCTCGACAATTCCAATTGGGTCGAGCGGGTTCTCAGCGGCGTCTATCGCAGGGAGTGAGGGAAATGGGTTGGGGGATGATTCGCACGGCTCGGGGAGCCATGCTACTTCGGCTCTCGACTCTCCGCTCTCGGCTTTCAATAACTCTCCCCAAAGTCCACCGCTTCATATTTCACACGTAGGTTGAGCATTTCTTGCGGCGACAGCAAACCATAGCGGACCAGGACCTCGGGGTCGGGGTTGTTGGGGTTGTAGTGCGAATTGTCGAAATGCGTGACGGCGTACAGGGCGTCTCCCGCCTTGAGTCGCACCGGGTTCACAAATTCATAAGTGCGTTGCCAATTGAAATCGTACACCGGGATTTTCATGATCAGCTCACGACGCTC
>CALMBE010000706.1 GCA_937860165.1 uncultured Planctomycetaceae bacterium | reverse complement strand
CCCCGTTTCGATGGTGCCTACGGCACCTCCTGGCCAGCAGGCCGGCGAGATGCCCGCCGGGGCGATGGCCCAGCAATTCGGAGCTTCCAATGCACCCGGTAGTTCTTCGGTGCCCATGGGTGGCGGACCGGGAGGACTAGGGGCCGCGGCGAACGCCGATTTTGATTCGCTCATTGATTTGATCGTCTCCACTGTCGAATACGACAGTTGGATGGAAAACGGCTCGGGCGAGGGTGAAATTCAGGAATTCGCGACAAACTTGAGTTTGGTTATCAGTCAAACCCAGCGGGTTCACGACCAGATTCGCGACCTCTTGGAACAATTGCGACGTCTGCAAGACTTGCAGGTCACGATCGAAGTCCGGTTTATCCGCCTCACCGACAGCTTCTTCGAACGGATTGGTATAGATTTCGATTTTAACATCGAGGATGGCAGCGGTATTGCGGCTGGTTCGATCAGCGACACTGCAACATTCGAGCCCAGGCGAGGGAGTGCCACCGTGGGTGTTACATCACCTACGACGGGCATTGGCGACCCACTGCCGAGTTTTTCGGTTGACTTAGATGTGCCATTCCGCAATAGCAGCTTCGGCTTGGCAACACCACAGTTTGGCAATGCGCAAACCGTCGGTGAATTTGGGTTCGCAATTTTGAGTGACATCGAGGCATTTTTCTTGATCAACGCCTCGCAAGGGGATAGCCGTGCGAACGTGTTGCAGGCTCCGAAGGTGACACTGTTTAACGGGCAGCAGGGCATCGTGGCCGATACCGCGCTGCGACCCTTTGTAATCAGCGTGATCCCGGTCGTGGGTGAATTTGCTGCGGCACAGCAGCCGGTGATCGTCGTGCTTTCTGAAGGGACACTGTTGACGGTTCAGGCTGTGGTGTCTGATGATCGTCGCTACGTGCGACTCACACTCGTGCCGTTCTTCAGCCAAATCGGCGATGTCGATACCTTTACGTTTGAGGGTTCGGAAACGACTTCGAGCTCCAGCAACACCACCGATGACGATGAAGATGGCAACGACGAATCCAGCGACGTGGCGGACACCATCACGCGTACCGGCACAACTGTGCAATTGCCCACTTTCCAAGTGATTACCGTGGCAACGACGGTGAGCGTTCCCGATGGCGGGACGGTACTCCTGGGTGGTGTAAAACGCTTGCGAGAAGGTCGCAACGAGTTTGGCGTGCCGCTCTTGAGTAAGGTACCCTACGTCGACCGCTTGTTCCGTAACGTGGGCATCGGGCGCGAAACCGACAGCCTGATGATGATGGTTACGCCCCATATTATCATCCAAGAAGAGGAAGAGGCTCGACTGGGAATCACCCAGGACTAAGTCTAAAAACCGATTTGTTGGGGACCTCGCAGAATTCGTAGCATGGGCCCCCGGCCCGTGAGTTTCAAGCAGTATCGCACGGCTCTGGGAGCCATGCTACAGCTTCAATGGGCAAATCAATTATCACGGGCATCGCATGTCGACGCGAACGACAATCATGTGGGGATCGTTCCTAGCGGCAGCCGGAGTAGCCTTGGGGGCCTATTCGGCCCATGGCTTGGAGAAAGCACTAATTGCTCTGAGCTACGAGGATTCGCTTGAACAGCGGATGGAATGGTTCCGAACGGGTGTGAGTTATCATCTCTACCACGCCCTGGGAATCATGCTCGCAGGTTTGATTGCCGAGCATAGAGGATACAGTCGGCTCCTTCGCATCGCCCCCTGGGGCATGTTGGTGGGAATCGTGCTCTTTAGCGGCTCGCTTTATGCGATGTCGCTCGCTGGCAATAACTGGCGATTTCTCGGTGCTATCGTCCCGCTCGGAGGCCTTTCGTTTATCGCAGGGTGGATCGCACTGGCGATCGGTTCGATTCAGGGCTCTGAGGTGAAAAGCAAATTCAATTAATTTTTCCACGCAGAACGCGATTCTAAAATCACTCGGCCTTAGCCTTCGATAGTAGAATCCGATCACCCGTAGCAGACTCGGAAATGTCTTTGGGGAGTTCCAGCGAGAGCGTGGTTGAGGGAAGTGATAAGCCCAACAGGTCACGCTGCGAACGGAACTCCTCGCCTCCCTGCCAAGCGGCTGCGCGGACATAGGTGCCATCGGGCATCAAGATGCGGGCCCGGGTGTTGTCGCGGAGGTAGATGGGGATGATTTCCTCGCAGATCCGACGGCGCAATTCAGGGGCCTCGATGGGGAACATCACTTCTACGCGGCGATCGAAATTGCGGGGCATCCAGTCCGCGCTCGACAGAAACACCTCTCGTTTGGGCTCCTCGCCGAAAACTAGAATCCGGCTGTGCTCCAGAAATCGATCCACAATGCTCCGCACCTGGATATTCTCAGAAATCCCGGGGAGCCCAGGACGAAGGCAGCATATTCCTCGGATAATGAGCTCGATATTGACCCCCGATTGGCTCGCGCGATACAGGGCCTTAATGGTCTCACGGTCGACGAGGGAATTCAGTTTGGCGAAGATGTACGCCTTCTTTCCCTCTTGAGCGCGGCGGGCTTGATCGTCGATGAGCTCGACCGTCCGACGATGCAAATCTTGTGGGGCCACGATTAGTTTTTGCCATTCGTGACCCTGCGAGTACCCGGTGAGAAAATTAAACAAGGCCGAGGCGTCTTCCGCGAAACCTTTGTCGACCGTGAACAGCCCGAGATCAGTGTAGAGACCAGCAGTCGTGGGATTGTAGTTTCCGGTACTGAAATGCACATAGCGTCGGACCCGCTTGCCTTCCTGACGGACAACCATTGCTAGCTTGCAATGTGTTTTGAGATCCATGAACCCGTAGACCACATGCACGCCGGCACGTTCCATTTGACGGGCCCAAATGATGTTGTTGGCTTCGTCGAACCGCGCTTTAAGCTCCACGAGTGCAGTGACTTGTTTGCCGTTCTCAGCTGCTTTGATCAGCGAGCGGACGACCGGGCTATCGCCGCTCGTGCGATACAGGGTCTGCTTGATCGCCAGGACATCGGGATCCGAAGCGGCTTCCTCGACTAACTGCACGACGGGGTCGAACGAATCGAACGGGTGATGGAGGAGAATATCCCCCTGACTGATTGCGGAAAAAATGGTTTTCCCTCGTGAAAATCCGATTTGTTGCTTGGGGGCAAAAGGAGGATCGCGGAGGGCATCTTTCTCCACAAGGCGAATGAGTTCTGTCATGCACGTCAGATCGAGCATTCCGTTGAGATGGTAAACGTCCGAGTAGACGCGATTGTCCACTTCATCCCGCACATGCAGGTTTTCCTCGTTGACGAGCATCGCCAACAGTTCAGACCCCATGCCAGCCTGCACTTCGAGCCGAACTGCCTCGGAATGCTGCCGAACTCTCAGGCGGGATTCGATCGCGCGGAGCATGTCGTCGGACTCCTGTTCCAGCACGTCGATATCCATATCGCGGGTCACGCGGAAC
>CALMBE010000705.1 GCA_937860165.1 uncultured Planctomycetaceae bacterium | reverse complement strand
GCCATGCTTGACGGCTACGACGCTGCCAAGCGAATGAATTGTGGTAGAACTTAAGCTCGGAGACTCGTGTTGCATTGGATCCACTTACCAGAGCAGGTTCCATAGCGGCTCGGCAAGGACGATCATTCCAACGACCACCGCGCCGACCGAGGTCACGAGCACGGCACCGCTGGCCATGTCGAGGGTGTCGCGGATGCCGAGGTTTTTTTCGTGGACCAGGGTGTGTGCGAGTCGCTCGAGGGCAGTGTTCATCATTTCGGCGGCGATAACCAGGGCAATCGAGAGCGCCAGGACACACCACTGGAGGCGCGAAATTCCCAGCAGCCAACCGGTGATTAACACTATGGCCGTGGTGAAGATATGCACGAAAAAGTTCACCTCGGCGCGGACCGCGATCTTGATGCCGCGCGAGGCATCGGTGAATTTCTTGAGCCAACTCCGCGCGTGTCGGGGGTTGTATTCAGGTTCATCGAGCAATTCTGAAGCTGGATTCATTATTCGAGTCCCATCACTCCCGCCGGAGGAACTTCGATTCCCGTGCGGCTGGTGAGATTTAGCTTGGGAAGAAAACGTGGCTCAACTAAGAAGATAAACCCGACGTTATCCTTGGCGGAATCGACATTGAGGCCGCCGGTGACGAGCAGCGATTCGCCGATGCGGGTGACCGACAAGGATTGGCCGATGCTGCCGCTGTCGCTGAAATCGAAGGAGAAACCGGCCGAGGAAATCCACTTGGGTCCCAGGCGGTAACTGTAACTTGCCAGGAGCGCATTACTGTCGATGGGTCCGGAGATCGAACGCACGCCGACGTAGGCATTGCCCCGCGTGGGTCGATTCAGGATCACACCACCCGATACGGTGCGCAGACCATCGCCAAAGAAATCTGCGGCACCGTCGGAGACAATCGTAAATCGATCTCCCAGATGCCAGCGGACGTCGTAATCGAACAGTCCGAGTTCCGAGCCAAAATTGTCGCGATCGGACTTGGGGAAGTAGATCACATTCGAGTCGAGGGTCAGCCAATCGACAATGTGCTGCCGACCGGCGCCCCCCCGCTTGGTTTGCCAACGGTGTCGCATTCCCATGCGGAGGGCCATCAGGTCGTCGGCAATTTCGGTCGAAGGGGAAGTCACCCAGCCCTGCAATCCGGAACGGAAGGCGTAAAACCGCGGGTCGAACTTGGGGTCGGTGATGGTGGGGTCCAGGGTGGCGTCGAAAATCCGGCGGTGAAATTCGACCAGCGAGATGTCGTCCAGCGGATCATAGAGCGGCAGGTCGGTGAAGTTTTCGTCGGCGTCGGCATAGGAAGCCTCGACGTCGAACACCGCTTTGTGGGCGAGGCCATTCAAATTGAACAGCGGGTCCTGCACGTTGGGAAATGCCGCCCAGAAGGGAACACTCGCGCGGACCCCGGTGTGGACATAGGCGCGTTGCAGGCGATCGCCGTCGAGCGCCTCGCCCCACTGGGCGAGTTCTCCCAGGGCGTAGGGGACGACTTTGACCGCGCCGAGTTGCAGGGGCAGATCGATTTCCTGCCGAGTGACGAGCCGCTCGCCTTCGAGATTGCCCGTGAGTTCCCAGGGGAGACCGTCGTCAACTTGGGCCGCCAGGATGGGATTGGTCGGGGGATCGAAATAGTTCAACTTGGCATAGGCCGCTTGCGAGTGTTCAAACCAAGTCAGGTGGTCTCCCAGCAGCGATTGGCCCAGCCAATAATGATCGGCCCTGGGGAGCCACTCGGTTTCGGTGAAGAAACCATTGAGTTGTGCGTTGGACTCAATCGAGAAAGTACGATTGTCGACAAGCCGCTTGGCGCGCACGCCCGTGCGGGGATCGCGGCGTTCGTCCCATTCCCGTTCGTAGTACTGTTCGAGAAAGGTTCGATCGCTGAGCCAACCAACTTCGGCGGTCACGTCCCACCCACTCTCGAGTCGCTGCCGGTGTTCACCGAACAGGCGATATCGGTAATCTTCCTCGGGCACAATATCTTGCCGACCGAAACCGAGATTGTCGTTGCCGCTATCGGCAATCCCCCAGAAATCGAAGGCCCCCTTGGCAGGCCCCTCGAAGCCATAGATTTCATTGCGGGCGTAGTTGAAGTCGGTTCCATGCCCCAATCCGCGATCACTGAGATAATCGAGGCTGAGTCCCCAGTCGGTCCCTGCCGGGGCGTTGCGGATTCCGAACAGCTGATAAGCATCGAGATCCACCATGGATTGGAAGCCGAAGATACTGTCGTTCCCGAAGCGAATGTTGTCGATGAAGAAGCTGGGCTTCTGGAGATCGGTGGCAATCGTGGGCCAATAAAACACGGGGAATCCGCCCAGGTAGACAAAATTTCCCTGGCTCTGGGCGAGTTGCCGATGATCGGTCTGCACGACCCCAGTTTGCGGGTCGACGGTCTGTGTTTGAAAATCCTGGAACGTGATTTCGTCGGCACCGAAGTGGTACGAGGGTTCTTCGATCCGACTGGTGGTGACGAGGGCATCGGTTGCCGAGAAGTTGGCTTCGTCGAGTTGGCGAATGGCCGCCGCGCGGAGTCGCACGAGGCCTTGATACTCGAAGTCCTCGGTTTTCGGCAGCGGCGTGAGCAACTCGGCATTGAGAATCACGCCGACTTGGCGGCGGACATCGTAGAACATGCGATCGGCATAGACCACGCGGTCTCCTTGCCGGAATTCGATGTTCCCTTCCATGTAGATTTCCAGCGGGGTGTCTTGGCTTTGCATCGACTGGCCACCGAAACCTGCATCGCCAGCGGTCCAGATCACGGCCCGATCGGTGGTGAGGTCGATGGTCCCGACAGGTCCAAAGGCGCTCGAGATGCCACTGGTGGGGAGTCCCTCGACAAGCACGCGAATGCCCCCCGAGACGATGAAAGACCGTTCGCCCGCGGGGAGCGTCTTGACTTGTAGTTCGTAAGGATTGTCGTTGCGCGAGAAGGCTTCGATGCGGCGCATGCCGGTCGGGGCCGCGGGTACTCCCATAGGGGGGAGCACGTCAGTGAACTGAGCAGGGATGACTTGATCGGGAGTGCTCGTCAAAAATTCTGTCTCGACGGCGTGACAACCTGGGAGAGAGGTGAAATCGATCCCACCCAGGGTTAAACCAATACCTGCGAGCAGAATTTGCAGGCTAAGAATCCCCCCCCGCAGAGCGCACGCCGACCCTTCTGATCGAGTGCGGAGCACGGAACAGCAACGCCATGTTTTGCATGCGAGGATCAGGAGTTGGTTATTTTCAAGCAAATTAGTACTTCAGCGCTATGTCGAATGTATTTAGCCACGGACCAAACACGGATTGAACACGGATAATCAAAAGGATTTTAGGGCAATTCGATTCGGCTACCGTTTTGCCACCACCAAACGCACCACTCCCAATCATCCGTGTTTAATCCGTGAAATTCCGTGGCTTTCTTCCATCCTT
>CALMBE010000704.1 GCA_937860165.1 uncultured Planctomycetaceae bacterium | reverse complement strand
TACCGCCGTGGCCATGGCACCCTCCATTGTGAAAAACTAATTGGCCCTGCCCCCTGCGCCAATCAGTGAGCTTCAACCCAGAGGGACACAGTAGAATGATAATTTTGGATATTCCCACTGGCAATTGCAACCAATTCTGTGGATAGTAAAGCTGATGGACCGATGGTATCCGAACATCGAGCCACTGATACCCCCTACTTTTCGATGAGTGGATCTTACCTCAGTCAATCAGGTTTTCCGTTTACCATGAAGATTCAAGACACCATGCACACGGCCCCCAACTTCCCCGCGGATTCTTCCCCGGAGAAGATTCCTTGCAATGTTTTTCGCAATGCCAAGGATGCCAGTTCTTATGTGGCCCATCAGATTGCCGATACGATTCGCCAGCTCACCGCGGCGGGCAAAATGTGCGTGCTGGGCTTAGCCACAGGGAGCACTCCCGTTTCGGTGTATGACGAGCTCGTGCGCCTGCACCGCGAGGAAGGCTTGAGTTTTCGCAATGTTGTGACCTTCAACTTGGACGAATATTTTCCTATGCAGCCCGAGGCTTTGCAGAGCTATGTTCGGTTTATGCGAGAACACTTGTTTGACCACGTCGATATCGCACCTGAAAACATGCATATCCCTGACGGGACGCAGAATGAAGAAAACGTGCTCGAGTTTTGCCGCGGCTATGAACAGGCGATCAACGATGCCGGTGGGATCGATATTCAACTTCTCGGTGTGGGGCGGACTGGGCATATCGGCTTCAATGAGCCTGGCTCGGGACGAGAAAGTCGAACTCGCCTAATCACTCTCGACATCGTGACCCGGCGAGACGCGGCGAGCGACTTTTTCGGAGAAGAGAATGTCCCTCGGCGAGCGATTACCATGGGGGTCGGCACGATTCTCGAAGCCAGACAGATCTATTTGATGGCATTCGGCGAGGGCAAGGCTTCGATCGTCGCGCAAGCCATCGAAGGGGAGGTTTCCAAATCGATTGCCGCCAGCTTTCTGCAAGAACACCAAAACGCCAAATTTGTCCTGGACGAGGCTGCCGCCGAGCGACTCACGCGCTACCGATGCCCCTGGGTCTTGGGAGATTTCCAATGGGACGAAGCCGTCACGCGGAAAGCTGTGATTTGGCTGGCTCAACACTTGAAAAAGCCGATTCTGAAGCTGACTGCCGAAGATTACAACGAAGAAGGAATGCAAGACCTGTTGGCACGCCACGGCTCGGCCTACGACATCAATCTGAGTGTGTTCCGATATCTCCAATCGACGATCACGGGCTGGCCGGGCGGCAAGCCGGCCCATGCCCGGTTGCCAGGCGATCGGCGGCGGTCTCATGACGATATTTTTCCGAAACGGATACTGATTTTTTCGCCCCATCCGGACGACGACGTAATTTCCATGGGGGGGACGTTTAACCGCTTGGTAGACCAAGGGCACGAAGTCCATGTTGCTTATCAAACGTCCGGAAATATTGCGGTCTTCGATGACGATGTGATTCGATTTGCGGACTTTATCGAGGAGTTCAATGAAACGTTTGGACTCCCCAGTGATCGGTCCAAAGAGATTTTGGCCGACATGCAGCAAGCCCTGAAATTCAAACTTCCTGGTCAGATTGATAGCCCCCAAGTGCAGACCACCAAGTCTCTGATTCGTCGGGGTGAAGCTCGAACTGCCGCGCGGGTATTTGGTGTCTCGGCCGAGCGACTCCACTTTCTTGAAATGCCGTTTTATGAAACGGGGCGAGTCCGCAAGAAACCGCTTGGCGAACAGGATATTGCCATTACTGTCGATTTGTTGCAGAAACTCCAGCCACACCAAATTTATGCAGCGGGTGATCTTTCGGATCCCCACGGCACCCACCGCACCTGCCTAAGCGCGGTCTTGCAGGCCTGCAAACGGGTAGAAAGCGAATCCTGGTTCGCTCTAAGCGAAGTGTGGCTCTACCGTGGTGCCTGGCAGGAATGGAACCCTCATCAAATCGAAATGGCGGTTCCCTTGAGTCCGCAAGAACTGATGCGCAAGCGGAATGCAATTTTCAAGCACGAATCCCAGAAAGATCGGGCCTTGTTTCCGGGGCCCGATCCGCGTGAATTCTGGCAGCGGGCCGAGGAACGGAATCGGGCAACCGCGCGAGTTTACGATCAACTGGGCCTAGCCGAGTATGAAGCGATCGAGGGTTTTGTCCGCTGGAAGGAAGAAAGCTTC
>CALMBE010000703.1 GCA_937860165.1 uncultured Planctomycetaceae bacterium | reverse complement strand
TGCGTTTGTTTCCCGGTCGCGGAATTTTGCACGGTGAAAACACTTCCGGACCGATTCTTGGTTTGTTTAAGGAAGTTCAAACCCAACGATTGCCTTTTGTGATGGGCAAAGTGGATCTCGATGGTCGAGTGAATGTTTTTACCGGCATCAGTATTCCCCGTATCAATGCCATTCTGGGTGTGTATCAGTCCGATACCGCAATCGATCTGTTTGTGGCCTCGACGATTCAACCCGTCATGCAAGTGGGTTACGCCCTGGCGATTTTTGTCGTGGGTGCCACAGCGATGATTACCGTGTTTCTCTTGAATCGCTATGAAGCAAGTTTGGCAATCGCCAATTCTCGACTGGAAGCGCAGGTCGAGGAGCGAACTATATCGCTCGTGCGAACTCGCAATGCGGTTATCTTTGGACTAGCAAAACTTGCCGAGTCTCGAGACTCAGACACGGGGCGCCACCTCGAGCGAATTCGCTCTTATGTCTCCTTATTAGCCACCGAAATGGCTCGCACCAATCCCGAAATCGAACGGGTCTTTGTGGCCGACTTGGCCGTCGCTTCCTCCTTGCACGATATCGGCAAGGTGGGAATTCCCGATTCCATTTTGTTAAAACCTGCCAAGCTCACTCCCAACGAGCGTAAAGCGATCGAAATGCACACCACCCTCGGGAGCGAATGCTTGGGGGCGATTCGCGCACAGTTGGGTGACGACGATTTCTTGGAAGTGGCGGAAGAAATTGCCGCCTCCCACCATGAGGCCTGGGATGGGAGTGGCTACCCTCAGGGAATCAATGGCAACGAGATTCCCCTGGCTGCCCGGATTGTAGCCTTGGCCGACGTCTACGACGCACTGACCTCCAATCGCCCCTACAAAAACGCCTTCCCCCATCAGGAAGCACGCGATTGGATCGCCAGTCGCTACGGTCTGCAATTCGATCCGATGGTAGTCGAAGCTTTTATCGCCCGCGAGAAGGACTTCGAGCGGATCTGTAACTCGCTGCACGACCAATCGAGCGAAGTCGGTGAAGTTCAGCAATCCACTGATGTTAAGTCGGACATAGATAGTGCGATAGTCGCGCTCTCAAGGTAGAATAATTCTAGGGTCGCGACTGCGATCATGAATTCGATTCTGACCCGTTTCCCCCAGACCTAACGTGAAACCCTCTAAAGTTCGCCGACAGCTCGCCTGGGAAGCCGCGCGATTGATTCACGAGCAGCCCGACCTGCGCCGCAGCGATGCCCTCCGCTCGGCGAGCGAAAGACTCTGTCCGCAAGGGGTGCGGCCGCGCGATGTTCCCTCGAATGCCGAGGTGAACGAACAACTCCGCGCTCAA
This sequence comes from uncultured Planctomycetaceae bacterium, assembly GCA_937860165.1. Lineage (GTDB taxonomy): Bacteria > Planctomycetota > Planctomycetia > Pirellulales > Lacipirellulaceae > Bythopirellula. Next base: position 1,784 of record CALMBE010000703.1, on the reverse strand, counting down.
GTCCGTAAGGGACAAGCCACGACTTGGGAGCAAAGGTTTGAACACTACGCGGAATTGCTCAATCCCTTGGCCTCGGTGATGCAAGACCCACAGACCCATCCCGAGGGAGACGCCCTCTACCACAGTCTCCAAGTGTTTCAACTCGTGGCCGAGCAAAATGCCTACGATGAAGAATTGCTCACCGCCGCATTGTTGCACGACGTGGGCTTGGCTATCGACCGCAAACAGCCATTGACTGCGAGCCTTGCCGCACTGGCGGAAATTGTCACGCAGCGCACCTTGTGGTTTTTGGAGAACCTCGCGATTGCCCAGCAATTACTTGGCGGAACCTTGGGAATTCGAGCCCGTAATCGACTCGAAACCAACGAGGATTTCGACGAGGTGATCTTGCTAGCCGAGTGCGATTTGGCAGGTCGGAGGCGCGGGTTGCCAGTCCCCGAAGTGGAGGCGGCCCTCGACACGATTCGCCAACTGCACGAAGCGGGAGATTGAAGGAGGTCAGTCGTCAGTGGTCGGTAGTCAGTTGTCGGCTATCAACTCTCTTCTGACAACTGACAACTGACTACTGACACCTCACTCAACTTCCCCAGCAAGTGATTCGGCTTCGATCAATAGCTCGTCGTAACGCTTCTTGGCAGTGAAATAGTAACAGGCACCGATTACTGCCATCGCGTAGGTCAGCGCTCGATAGCCCAAGGCCACCATCGCCCCGTCGGATTCTTGGAGTCCGATCGTACCAAAGAGTTTGGCGAGTCCCGATTCGAAAAGCCCCAATCCCCCTGGCGTTAGCGGCAGGGCCCCCGCCACAAATGCCAACGGTACGATCGAAACCGTTTGTGGGAATGTTGGCTCGTCAATCGGCAGTCCACGACCGAGACACCAGAACGCTCCCACCAAGAGCGAATGCGTGAGAATCGCCAATATGAACGCGGCAACCAGATACCGGCGGCGACTGCGGAAATTCGCCAGGCCGGCACTCAACTGATGGAGCAAATGCCCCACCCCAGGAATTTTTTGCAAGCAGCTTTGCACCTTCTCACCTGAAGCCAAGGGACTTGCCATCACCAAGAGTGCGCCGATTCCACCCACCGTGGCCAGCCACACAAAAGTCTGCAGGCTGCGAATCAGTGGTCCCATCTGGACTGTTTTACCAGCGACGATTAACCCCAAGCTGGCGACAACCAACATCGCCACCAGCCCCACCACGCGATCAATAAACACCGAAGCAACCGCCAGCGTGCGGCGGCCTGGTTGCTCATGAGCGATAAACGCTGCCCTGAAGAGATCGCCCCCCACGCTTCCCGGCATGACTTGACTGAGCATGAATCCGAGCGACCCCAAGCGAAACGCATCGCGCAGTTGAAAATCGAGGTCCAATCCGCGGACCAGCAAATACCAACGCACAAAACTATTGCTAAACGCCACCAGCACCATCCCCAAAGCCAGGAGAATGTAGGGCCACTGTTTAGGTTCATGCAGCAGGCGAGTAAACCCGGAGTCCTTTTGGATCGTGGCAATGAGATAGACAAGAAATGCCAACGCCAACAGCCCCTTGCCAACACTGACAGCAATTTTTAATTTTTTGGGCAAATGGCTCATGCCGAGAAACGGTTGGAAGAACCGCCGGAGTGGTTAGTCAATGCGTTAGTTTGGGGTGCCATGCTCACGCCGGTACTCCGGCGTGAGCATGTGAATCGACGAACAAGCATGCCCACAGCGGAGTACCGCCGTGGCCATGGCACCCTACGCCGTTCGGCGGATTGGGTGCTATCAGTGGGCTAAGA
>CALMBE010000702.1 GCA_937860165.1 uncultured Planctomycetaceae bacterium | reverse complement strand
CGAATCGTCCGGTCCCCCGCCTCGAGCAGCGCCCGCTCCGGAGGCCACCAGGGCCCGGTCAGCGTGTACAGCTCCCGCACCACCCGGTCCACGTCCGGGCTCACCACGGCGAGCTGGTAACACCACGCGGCGACGATCCCGCCCGGGACCAGCACCCGGTCGACCTCGGGGACGAACCGGTCGATGTCGAACCAGTGGAGCGCCTGCCCGACGGTCACGAGCTGGACGCTGTGATCGGCCAGACCGCTCGTTTCGGCCGGCGCCACCGCGTACCGGACCCGCGGGTGGGGGCGAGCGTTGCGGATCTGCTCGGCCGACGCGTCGGTCGCGAGCACCTCGGCAAACACGCGGGCCAGGCCGAGCATCCCACAGAAGCTGCTCGGCGAGTGCATGCTTGGGATTGAAGTGCAAATTCCCAAACAGCCCCTCACCCGGGCGAAATTCCACGGCACGAATCACACCCAATCGATCTTGATAGTCACGCGGTTCGAGCGGGCCGGTCTTCGGGTGATTCACATTGACCTTCGCCCCCTCGTAGAGTGCCGCCCCCTGCACCAAGGCCGCTTCCCGGTAGCGGCGACCGTTGCGTGAGTTGAGGCCGATGAGTTTGACTCCGATCAGTACACCCTCGCGAGGATCGATCCGCACGGCCTGGCCGCGCGAGTCGGCATATTCTTGCAGCAACTGCACTTCTGGTAGATTCTCTGGCATGGCTCGCCTTTCTGTAGTGACACAAAAAAAGCCCCGACCGAGACATTGCTGTCTCGATCGGGGCTGGACTCGATACCACGCGCGCCTGGCGGCGGTGGCCCTGTCGGATACCCGGGGGTAGTCAGTAGTCAGTGGTTGGGGGCAATTCCGACAACTGACAACTGACAACTGACTACCCCCTACTTCACCATTCTCTCAACCGCGATCCGTGCGAATTGAATATGTCCGTCTTGGACACTGATCGTCACACTCGCCGTGCCGTGAAACCCGGTCACGCAGGCGTGTTCGATCAGTTTCCGAAACTCTTGCTGGGCCTGAAGTCGTTTGTCGATCTTCGTGCCCGCGATGCGATTGTTTGTCATGCGTGTGAATCTAGCAGAATCGCGCGGCCAAATCACTAAAAAAAATCTGAAGAAAAAGCCCCGGGCGAGGGCACCGCACCTATTTGTGTGGTCTGCTTACGGCTCGCCACATTACATCGAGATCAGATTCAGCGCCTTGAGAATATGCGCGGCCGTTTGTTCGATCGTAAGATTTGTGACATCGATCATCTCGTAACCCCGACGACGACATTCCGCCTCGAACTCCACCACCTCGCGGATTACGTTCTCCAGGGCGTCGTAATCCGTGCCAGGTGCCCCGGCAAGTTTCATGCGCTCCACACGAATCTCACGCAAGTGCTTGGGCTGCATGGTGAGCGCCACGACTTTTTTCTTGGCGATTCGTGCCAGCTCGCCAGGAAAGCCCGTCTGCGGCGAGGTCGACACATTCGCCACTTTGTAACCGCGCGAACTGAGATAAAACGTCGTCGGACTCTTGCTCACGCGGCTCAGGCCGACGATCACTATGTCGGCCTGTTTGAGGGTAGCCAAACCCAATCCATCGTCGTGTTCCAAAGCGAATTCGAGCGCGGAAATTCGCTGTTGGTACGCAGCATCGACCTGGTGCAACCGCGTGAGATCGTTGTCCGCCAATTGGCCCACACAGTCTGCGAGAAACTCGAACAGCGGCCCCGTGGCGTCGAAATGTGGTAGTCGCTCGCGGACACAATGAGAACGAACAAACTGCTTCGCACTTGCATCGGGTAGGCCGTGAATCACAATCGCCCGCGGCCCACGAATCTTGTCGAGAATCTTGGTGAGTTTCTCAAGATTGTCGGCCAAGGGATGCGGAACGATTGAAAATGCGACACCCGAAAACTGCGTCACCGCCACGGAGGCCAAACGATACAACAGGTCCCCAGTCGATCCGGAGATCAAGTGCAACGTATAGGTCTTCTCGGGATTCTCGCGGGGAGGTGCCGATCCATTCGGAATTCGATTTCGTCCAGTCGTCGGGCGCTTTTTTCCCATACCTCCTTTTTAATCTGGAAAGCGGGTCAGCGAAACGGGGGAAAGGGGCTTGTGGCCGGAATAGCCGCGATGCCACGCATCGCAGGGTAATTGGCTAGCCGTCGGCGTCAGCGGCTGGAGGCAACGACAGAAGAGGTGTAACCACAGAGGGCACGGAGAAGCGAAGGGGATAAGTCGAAGGGCGATTAGCTATTAGCTATCGGCCAGAAAGAGTTTCACTAGCCACCAGCCACTTACCACTTACCACTTCACTTCTCCGCGCCCTCCGCGACTCTGCGGTAAAACATTCTTCCAGCCCGCACGAAGCAAAAAGTGCCGAAGTTATTGCCGAAACGTGCTAAGGGGTGACTCAAGAATAACTTCCGCATTTCATGGCTGGCTGCCTTTGGTCTGTACGCCGAAGGTGTAAAATCTTTCAGCCCAGGGTAGCTCGAGAACTCGCAACCCTGGGCTGAAAGCTGAAACGCCGTTGGCGTAGTATACGGAAGTTATTCTTGAGCCGTGCCTAAGACCTGCCGGGCGTTGCCCGGCGGCTATTCCTCATTTCTTACGACCTACGACTTATGCCTTACGACTCCTCCACGCCGTGCATTGCGAGATTCTTTTGCTCCTGGTCGTAGTCGAGACCGAGCTTGAGACTCCACGTTTGCGGCGAGAGAATTCCACTATCAAAGGCGATTTTTTCCACCTGGCAGTTTCGCAAATGGTCTCGCACCTGGAGCGACGGGGGGGTGATCTGGATATCGACCAACTTGCGAACGTCCGGTGGGAGTTTACCAACGCGTGCCGCATGGCCGACCGCCCGCCACAAGACCTCGGCGTCCGCATGCTTGAGATTCCCCTGGAGCCGCTCGAACATCTTCACAGCGGGTCCTTCGGCCACCAGCGTCGAAGCATAATTCGAGTTCGAGGCATCGGAGGTGAACATGAACTCCGGCATCACCAGCCGCGCGTCGGCGTCGAGCACCAACCGCGCGGCGAGGCTCAGCAATCGGGGCAGCGAGGCACGCACCGCGTCACCACCGCCACAACCGCAGACGACGGTGCTCTGCGCCAGCGTCTCGGCCGCGCCGTGCGTCCACCCGCGTCGGAACATCAACTCCGGCCGCAGCGGGTCCAGGCTCG
>CALMBE010000701.1 GCA_937860165.1 uncultured Planctomycetaceae bacterium | reverse complement strand
AGATACTTCTCGAAATCTCCCGACTCGGGGCGACCCGCAGTGTGACCGGTTCCCCCTCGGGGAAAATACTCGGGATGATGCCAATCCACATGCGAGTGATAGAAGAAGAGTTTCATGTCTTGTCGCGCGCATTCGTCGGCAAGTTCTTTGAGCGGATCGCGTCCAAACTTGGTGCGATCCATGATGTCCCAATCGCCGGTGTGGGCATCAAACATGGCGAAGCCATCGTGATGCTTCGAGGTGATGGTGATGTACTTCGCACCGGCTTTCTTAAACAGCGTGACCCATTCGGCGGCGTTGAACTTGGTGGGGTTGAACTTCTCTGGTAATTTGTCGTATTCTTGGACGGGGATTTTCTCTTCATTCATCACCCATTCGCCCCGCTCGAGCGTGCTGTAAACGCCCCAGTGAATAAAGATGCCGAACTGCGCGTCCCGAAACCACTCGCGGGCCGCGAGATTCTCGGGGGACGGGGAGTAGGGTGCTTCTTCGGTCAACACGATCGGCCCGGGTTGAACTGCCGGTTCCTGGGCGTTCACACTCGAATACCAGAGTGCTAATAGGACACAGGCGAGCGGTATTTTACCGATTCGTGTTGTAACGCGATTCATGGGAGGTTCCTTGAAAGGGTGAGGATACCGACAAGCGATTCGACTGATAATTTCTTTGTCTGTATTAGTACTACGGCGCACTATTACACCACAACGACACAACGAGCACAATGGGGGAAAAGTCGTTAGTGAAATCTTAAGAACTAGATTCCCGCCTTCGCGGGAATGACAGAGGTCACGCGGAAATGACGGTAGTATTCCCCAGCCTCCGCATCCCAGCCCCTGTCAATTCGTCGTGTCCGTTGTGTCGTCGTGGTAAATCTGACTTAGCGCTGTAGGATTAACCCGAAAAATAAATGTAGGCGGCAAGAATTACCACACACAGTCCGACCGAGGCCATGAGGTCTAAAGTCGACCAACTGCTTCGCGTATCGTCGCGATGTTTGTCGGTAAGCGTGCCAAAGGTTAAGCCACTAAACTTTGCGTAGTCGGGTTCCGCGGTGAGCAAACTCACGACAATCATGGCTGCGGAACTTACGAGAAAGATCAGCAGGCTGAAATACTGGAAGTAAATCTTGTTAACGATCCAGAAGAGCGAGCCCTCGGTATAGTGAAACCCATCCTTGACCTGGGGAAAGGTATCGACCCCCAAGCGGAACAGTCCCATGAGAAAGCCCACGATGAGCGCAGCCAAACAACCCTTGGCATTGAGACGCTTCCAAAAAATTCCTAGGAAGAACACGACAAAAATCGGAGGGGCGAGATAGCCTTGAACGGACTGCAAATAGTCATACAGACCGCGTGAGCCTCGAATCACGGGGATCCAGGCCAAGCCAATGAGAACCATAGCAATCGTGGCCTGGCGCCCGATCTTGACGAGCTTTTCATCGGATGCCCCAGGTTTGAGCTTAGAATAGAGATCGATGGTGAATAATGTCGAACAGGCATTAAACACACCCGCGAGCGAGCTCATCAAGGCCGCGAGGAGCCCCGCCACGACCATGCCACGAATCCCGGCTGGCATGACATGTTTGACCATCAGCGGAAACGCTGCCTGGGCCTCGCTCCGAACGACATTGCCCTGGGCATCGACCAGTGCTTCCAATCCTTCGATCTTGCCCGACTTGGCCAACGCCAAACTCAGCATCCCGGGAACGATGAATATGAATACGGGGAGTAGTTTTAACCACCCGGCAAAAATACTGCCACGACGTGCCTCGGTTTGATTCGGGGCACCCAGGGCGCGCTGCACGATATACTGGTCGGTACACCAATACCACAGCCCAATAATCGGGGCACAAAAGAGCATTCCCAGCCAGGGATAATTGCCATTGAAATACCAAGCCTGCTTGACGAGTTTGCCACCCTCATGGACTTCCACGGGGGCCCAAGTCCCTTCGACTCCCTCAGGCACCAACGGCTTCCAAAGGTTGAAGGCATCGCTTCCGAGCGACTCGCGCAGTCCTTGCCAACCGCCGATTTCTTTCAGGCCGTAGTAGGTCACTAACGCGGAACCCACGATCAAAATAAAAGTTTGTAGCGCCTCAGTGTAGGCAACCGCTCGAAAACCACCGAGCGTGGTGTACACTCCCGTGAAGACCAGCACGAGAATCGAACCTAACCAAAAACTATCCAGCGGTCCGAGTTTGAGTTCCGGTAACAACACCGCGAAAACAACGCCGCCGGCATAGATCCCGACCGCGATCTTGGTAACCACATAGGCCACGAGGGAAATGATGGAAAGAACATATCGGGCAGCCGGAGAAAACCGCCGTTCGAGAAACTCGGGCATCGTAAAGACTTTCGAGTTGGCGTAGAACGGCACGAGCACCCAGGCCAACACCAGCAAACACCAGGCATGAAGCTCATAGTGCGCGAGTGCCACGCCATCGGTGGCCCCCGAACCTGCCAAGCCTACGAGATGCTCGGAGCCAATGTTCGAGGCAAAGATCGAGGCACCGACCACGAACCAGCCGAGGCTGTGGCTCGCCAAAAAATAATCGTCGGAAGTGTTCTTGCTCTTGTTGATGACCCACCAGGCCAGTACCAAGAGCAGAGCAAAATAACCGGCAATTACGATCCAGTCGAGAGCGACCATCGAGCAATATCTTTCAAGACATTTGAGGAGTTTCTAAAGCGTTTCAGGCCTTTGCGCAGCCAATTCGGCGCGGCAATCTGGTAGTTCGATTCACCCACTCTAATAACAGTGCGTGCCAATTACCAGTAGAAAGTAGTTGTCCGTTGCCAGTTGTCCGTGGTCAGTAGCAAGTAATTCCCCATTTCACTGACCTCCGG
>CALMBE010000700.1 GCA_937860165.1 uncultured Planctomycetaceae bacterium | reverse complement strand
ATTCTTCGTCGGGAATTCGGCTCAAGTCACTGTCGGAGAAGTAGATCGCAACTCCATGGCCAAACTACGCCCCCTCAACCTTTATGGTTGGAGCAAGCATCAATTCGACCGCTGGGTCGTCGCGCAGCGAACAGCTTTGAAAAAGCCTTTACAATGTGTCGGGCTTAAATTTTTTAACGTCTACGGCCCCAATGAGTACCACAAAGGCAATATGCGTTCCGTCGTGCATCAAATCCATCCCGTCGCCCAGCGCGGCGCGAGTTTCTCCCTGTTCAAGTCGCATCACCCATCCTACCCCGACGGCGGACAGCTGCGCGACTTTGTCTGGGTCGGCGATGCCGTGGACATTATGCTCTGGTTGCGCCAAAATCACGGCACGAACGGCCTGTTCAATGTCGGCAGCGGCAAGGCGCGCAGCTTCGCCGACTTGGGCGCGGCGGTCTATCACGCTTTGGGCCGCGAACCTATGCTAACCTACCGCGACACGCCTATGGAACTCCGCGCAAAATATCAATATTTCACTGAAGCCAAAATGGACAAGTTGCGCGCCGCCGGATACGACACCTCTCGCCTGACCGGGCTGGAAGATGGCGTCCGCCGGTATGTGCAGGATTACCTGCAACAACCCGATCCCTATCTGTGAGACGCCGGCAATGACCGATAAAATCCCCGCCATACTGCTTAAATTCCCCGAACAAAGAGTCATGGTCCTTGGCGATCTGATGCTCGACCGCTTCGTCTATGGCACGGTCGACCGCATCTCGCCGCGTCGAGATTTGATCGTCGCCTTGCCCCCCAAGCTCCAAAAAATCATCGACCAACTCCATCCCACGGGAAACAATTTTGGCATCAGCAAGTCGATGTTGCGATTCACCAAGGGAGCTACTGACGAGCTCCCGATCATGTCCCAATGGGACATGCAGTTGGATTGCACGGCTGCGGACATCCAAGCCGGTATCGAACTGCGGAATATCCACGGTTCGGTGCGATTGAAGGGTTTTTGCGATGGAAGAAAATGCGAGCAAGCGGGTGAACTTTCGCTCGACTCGGTTACTTTCCAAGATGTGCAGTTCACCGATCTGCGGGGACCGATCTGGATTGACGAGAGCAGTTGCTTTCTTGGTCGTTGGGCCACCGAGAAGCAAGGAATCGCTCCCCACCACCTAAGTGCGAAGGTGTACGACGGCACACTGGCCGCGGACGCCTGGGTTGCATTCGATGAGCTGACCAAATACGGAGTCGAGGCCACACTGGCCGACGCCAATTTGCGGCGCATGATGGTCGAGCGATTCCACGGCCAGCAAACCTTCAACGGCAAAGTCGCGGCTGACTTCAAACTCCAAGGCGCGGGACGCTCTCGCCAATCGCTGGTCGGCAGCGGGGAAGTCAAGGTCACCGAGGCCAATATCTACGAACTTCCCCTCCTGGTCGGGCTCCTGAAAGTCTTGCGTAATGGTACTCCCGATACGACGGCTTTCAATCAAGGTGAAATCAAGTTCCGGATCGATGGCCAGCACATTTACCTCGATCAACTCGATTTCTTGGGCGATGCGGTAAGCCTCTATGGGCAGGGAACCACGAACTTCGATCATGACCTCAACCTTGTGTTTCACGGTGTCGTAGGGCGCAACGATTTCCGTCTGCCGCTGGTGAAAAACATCGTTGACCGAGCCGGCGAACAGTTTATGAAAATGTATGTCGACGGCACGGTGAGCAATCCGCAAATTCACACCCAGGCCCTTCCTGGGATCAACCAGCTCATTCAGCAAATCCAAAACGACCTCGACCGTACAACCATCTCCGATCCTGCCAATCCACAAGTGGCTCGTCCCCAGCCACTTCTGCCCAGATTGACACGCTAGCAATTCAAATTCGGGTTTGGCCCCCTGCCTGCCGTAAGCTAAGCTTGGAATATCTCCGAGCGCGTTACTCGTTTCTGCGAACGGATGAAAAGAATACCACCCTCGGGCACACCTGAACCAGGAGCCGAACCATGAACGTGGGATCTTTGGGGGGAATCCTGGGCAGCGCCGCGGGGGCGCCCCTTTCGCAAACCACTGGCAGCGAAACCGAACGCACGGCTCGCGATGCGAGTGCCCAACAACGCCATCTCGTCAGCGAGCAAAATGCTGAGAAGGCGGCGGGCATCGGTACCACCGATGCCGATTCCGAAACCTCCGAACGCGATGCCGACGGACGGCGGCTTTGGGAAAGTCCGGCACAGCGACACACGAATCAAACCGTGGAAGAGTCGGCGCTGCAATCTCAGCGGATCGCCAAAGACCCTTCGGGCACCAGCGGCAAAGAACTCGACCTGATGGGTTGATTTCCAGGCGAGCCGTCAGCGTCAGCGCCCGGAGTCTGTGTGTAAAGCTCCGGGCGCTGACGCTAACGGCTCGCCTGGGTTAGAGCCGATCAGAATTCTCAAGATGAGGGTGCCATGGCCACGGCGGTACTCCGTTGTGGCCATGTTTTCTCGACTATTC
>CALMBE010000699.1 GCA_937860165.1 uncultured Planctomycetaceae bacterium | reverse complement strand
ACCATGACCAATCCGAACGCCCAATTCGGCAAACAGAAACAGCATACTGGCAAGCGGCTTTCGGCGGCAGAAAAGGCGAAACTTAAGAAAGAACGGGATAGAGAGCTACGCCGCCGCAGACGGGACCAGCGTGGCAGTTAACCAGGAAATTCATACTCTCGGCATAATTCACGAGCCTCCGACGAATTCACGAGCCTCCGACGTAAGTCGGGGGAGGCGGAGCACCACTCGAGTCCCAAACTCGCCAGAATCTCGTGATTTCTGGCACCTAAACCCCTTGCCAGCCACCCCCAAAGTCTGGCAGAATCAGGGGTTTACAGCAGCTTACCGGCAGGCAACAGGGGCTTAAATAGCACTAAGGTGCGAGCCAACGTGGCCCGGTCGAATTCAATGTGTATTTACCAATAGGTATCCAGCGAGGAGATCTTCGTGGCAGTTAGAATTCGCATGAAGAAGATGGGACGGACCCATCGGGCGTTTTTCCGTGTTTGTGCATTTGATCAGTGTTCCCCCCGCGATGGGAAATCATTGGAGGAACTGGGTACCTACGACCCAAGTGTTCCCGACAGTGACGCACGGGCCGTGCTCAATGGTGAGCGGATTGCTTATTGGCTCAGCGTGGGTGCCCAACCGACGGAGAAGGTTGCCGTCTTGATCAAGAAGTACGGGAAAGATGGCACTCATCTGGCTAAGCAGGAGCAAGCACTCTCCAAATTAGTTCAGCCGAAAGTAGTGCCACCGGCGGGACCTGCGGCACCTTCGCTTAAGCAACAACAGGAAGCAGCCCAATCTGAACCAGAACAAGTCCAACCCGAGCAGGCCGAGGCAGAAGTGGCTCCGGCGGAGGATGCGGCTGCTAACGCGGAATAGGAGCAATATCCGCCAGCAAGACGAACTACCATGCGATTCGATGTGCTGACCCTGTTTCCGGAAATGTTTTCTGGTTACTTGACACAGAGCCTCTTAAAGCTCGCCATCGAACGCAATTTGGTGCAGATTCGGTTACACAATATTCGAGACTGGAGTCGAGACAAACACCAATGTGTCGATGATCGGCCCTTCGGCGGCGGTCCCGGGATGGTAATCAAGCCCGAGCCGACCGTAGAGGCGGTCGAAGCGGTCCAGGCCCAAGACGAGGTGCCTGGATTGCTGGTGATGCTCACCCCGCAAGGGAAGAGACTCACCCAAAAGGTAGTAGAGGAATTGGCCGGGCAACAGCGGTTGTTACTGCTATGTGGCCGGTATGAAGGCTTTGATCAACGTGTAAGTGAAATCCTGAAACCTCAGGAATTGTCGGTCGGCGATTTTGTCCTCAACGGTGGTGAGGTGGCGGCAATGACGGTAATTGATACCGTGATCCGCCTCGTGCCCGGAGTTTTGGGGGATGAGCAAAGTCACCACATGGATTCGTTTTCCACGGGGAACCGCTTCCTGGAGTACAGCCAATATACCCGCCCGCGAGAGTATCGTGGGCACGAAGTACCCGAGGTGCTGCTGAGTGGCGATCACCCGAAGATCGCCCAGTGGCGCGAGCAAGATAGTCGACAGCGCACACATGAACGCCGCCCAGACTTGCTCGATCCTAATTGATTGCCAGTAACATACTTACGGAGGGGAGACCCTCCCCGGTTGCGAAGGAAAAACTTATGAGCCAACAAATCATTAAACTTGTCGAACAGTCAAGCCTCAAAGCTGATATGCCTAAGTTCGAAATTGGAGATACCGTGGATGTCCATACCCGAATCTTGGAAGGGGACAAAGAGCGGGTCCAGATTTTTAGTGGCGTGGTGATCGCCCGCAGCGGCTCGGGCTCGACCGAAATGTTCACCGTCCGCCGCATCGTCGATGGCCAGGGAGTCGAGCGGAAGTTCCCCATTCATTCCCCGCGCATTGCCAAGGTAGAAGTCAAGCGGAGCGGTGTGGTGCGCCGGGCAAAGCTGTACTTCCTCCGCGAGCTCTCGGGCAAGGCTACTCGGCTCAAGGAACGCCGCACCGACAACCGGGCAAAGACTGGAAAAAAGTAGCCACCACGTAGCCAATTTGCTAATTTGGGGTGATGAACTTCACCCGTGCGATTGGTTGGATTACTAAGTTAGGTTTTTCTCAGCAGAGAAAGACTCTTGGTGAGCGCGGCGAACTTGCCGCCGCTAAATACTTGCGACGCACTGGCTACAGGATCGTAACCACGCGCCTCCGGCATCGCTACGGCGAAGTCGATATCATCGCCCTCGATGGCCGGACTGTTGTCTTTGTTGAGGTCAAGACACGCAGACTCGACCTCACCACGCAACCAGCCGAAGCCGTCGATGCCAATCGACAGCGGAGATTGACTCATGCCGCATTAGCGTTCCTCAAGGGACACGGCTTGTTGGAATACGCCAGTCGCTTCGACGTGATGGAGGTCGTATGGCCCGATGGGGAAAAAACTCCCAAGATTCGCCACATCATCGACGCGTTTCCCGCCGTGGGTAAGCGGCAGATGTATCACTAATTCGTTTGAAATAAGTCAAGCAAAAAAGTAGACCAGTTTCCTAAGAATTCGGTTCTTCGGGAATTTTAGTGGGTTGAAACGGTTACCAAATCAACTCGGATTTAGTCATTCATCCCATCCTGAAG
>CALMBE010000698.1 GCA_937860165.1 uncultured Planctomycetaceae bacterium | reverse complement strand
TCGCGTGACTGGCCGGTCCACTCGTAGGCGAAGCCGGTGGGCAGCTGCGCCGCCAGTCGCTCCATCTCGGCCATCGCCCCCGCCAAACCGTGCAGCACCTGATGCTCTTGCTCGCGGAGCAACGCCCGGGACCGGCAGAGTTGCAACTCGGCATTGCGAGCTGCCGCGGCACCTCGGCGGAATCCGAGCGGCACAGTGAGTTCGACACCCACTTGCCATTCCTGGTAGTCTCCCCCGGTGAGCGTTTCGTAGGCATTGTCAAACGGCGGATTATTGCCCGAGGGATCGAGCAGATCATGCCCGAAACCACGGAACCGATAGCGACCAATCGTGTCGAGTTGCGGTAACAGGTGGTTCTTGCTGGCGATCAGTTCGAGTTCATAGCGGCGCGTCTCGAAGCGCTGGCGGCGCAATTCGGCGCGCCGCATCACCGCTTCGTGGGTGGTTTCGGTCCAATCGAAATCGATCGGGGCCGTCAGCGGCTCATCCGCGGGACGCAGCAGTCGCCCGTCACTCGGCGGGAGGCCGATCAACATTCGCATCCGGCGTTCGGCAACCTGCACGCCCCCATTTCCGCGAAACGTGCCACCCGGGCTACCGTTGTCGGTACGCGTGCCGTCGATCAACAGTCCGCTGAGAGCGTTTTGAACTTCCTCCTGAAACCGGAAATACTGCTCACGGGCCTGGGCCTCTTTCTCGGCTTCGCCACCACGTCGGCCCGATTCGTACAGGGCACGAATTCGCCGCCAGGTATCCAGAGCGGCATCGCGGGCAGCGATTTTGGCGTCGAGATCTCGATATGCGAAGTACAAATCCCAGTAAGCATTTTCGAGATTGCTCACCAGATCGCGGACCGAGATTTCAAATTCGGTCAGTTCCACGTCGGTGTTGACCCGTGCGATCAACACGCCATTATACAGGCCAGGCACGTTTCCGGGCCCGGCAATGCGGTTGTACAACATGCTGTTTCCCTGGAGCAGCGGATGCCGAAACTCGGCTTCAAGATTGGCGTTCCAGGCACTGGGAAATTGATTGCTGGGGGCGTTGTTGTGGTCGTAATCGACAATATGCCGCAGAGAAAACTGGGTTCCGGTGACCGCCCGTTTGCTCAACTGAGATTGCAACACCAACACATCTTGGGTGAGAAACCGGGTGCCCCCGCCGAAGAATTCGTTGTTGAGCGCTCGATCGTTTTTCTCGCCGTACAAACTCGTCGAAAACTGCGCATCAAAGGCACTCAGCGCCGCGTCGACACCAAACCGGGGATCGGTCTGCTGGATGGCCGGGTCCCAGAAAGTTTGCACAGAAGTCGGCGACCGGAGGACCGCCCCGCCCAGATCGCGGACCACCTTCGACTGGGCGAGCGCCAGTTGCACGACTTCTTCCAGTCGCACATCCCAGTATTCGGGTTGTTCGGTGCTATTGAGCGACAGCGGTTCCAAGGCGGCCCAGTCTTCGCTCATCCCGCTGCACTGCTGCACCACGGGGTATTCGATTTGCATGGCAATCGCCTGACAGCAATCGTTGTTGGCGGCGGCCTTAAATTCGCCCCGATTGTGCGAACGGCAGCCTGCTAGCACTACCAACAAGTAGAGCGGCAGCCAAATCAGTTTGTGAGTGAATGGATTCATGCCGGGCTAGAAAAGTGACTATTTCAGCGGGAGTCGATCCACGGACGCGCAAATTTTGCGCGTAGAGGTGGAAGGTCTCAGGGACTTCTTCGGCACGTTAGAAGCGTTGCAATAGGGATTTCCGATACAGATGTCAAACTTTGCGCAAATTGCCAGCTCGGCGCAGGCGTCCTGCCAGGCGGGGAAGATTTGCGCTTCCATACGAACCAGAGCAAGGCATTTCCGCGCGAGTGGATATACTGAAACAGTGATGAGCACGCTCGAACCGCAAACTGAAGTCTCCGCCAGTTGGCAGCAGGTGGAGGATTTTCTCGCCAAACTGCACGACTCTGCGCGTCAGCCGCAGTCGGCAGATGAGTTCTACTCAGACTTGTTGGCAGGTTGTGCGACCACGCTAGCAGCGGTGGGAGGAGTTGTTTGGAGACCCGATGCACGCGGCAAGTGGGTGGTAAGTTCTGCTATCCAACTCGAGCGCTTTCTCGATCACGCGGATCCCCAACATCAGCAACTTCTCCGCGAGTTCTCGCGGACTGGCCAGCCCTGTGTGCATTCCGCGGGAGTCGCGGGGATGATTGCCGAGTGTGCCGTGGCCCTGGGAGGGGTGATGCCGTTGGGCGAATCGGCAGGTGCGCGACCCGCTGCGATTCTGGAATTGTTTCTGCGGAGCGGCTGCAGTCCCGCCGTGCAGCAAGCGTGGCAGGAATTTCTAGCGACCGTTTGCGCGACCGCGGCGGAATTTCACCTGCACGATGAACTGCGTACCCTACGGGCCGAACACACAAGCCACACAGCCGCCATCGCCCTGGTGCGAAGATTACAAGCAGTATCGACACTCCAAGAAGTCGCCTTCGAGATCGCCAACGAAGGATGCCGATATCTGAACGCCGACCGGGTCAGTGTCTTGATCCGCAGAGGCAAGCGGTGGCAATTGTTGGCCGCCAGCGGTGTCGAGCGGATCGAACCCCGGGCCGACGCAGTGAAACAACTCCAGCAGCTCGCGGCGGTGACCGCCAATTGGAACGACGTCATTCACTACTCGCAGTCGCAGCCGAACCCAGCACTCGATGATTTGCCTCCCCGTGTCGCCGATTGTTTGCATCGACACATCGACCAATCCCATGCCCGGTCTCTGGTGGCGGTTCCG
>CALMBE010000697.1 GCA_937860165.1 uncultured Planctomycetaceae bacterium | reverse complement strand
TTTGCTCGGAGATTCTCATGCCCACACCGGCGTACCGGCGTGGGCATGGCACCCCTAAGTGAAAAACTGATTGGTCCTGGGTCATACAGGCTAGCACTGGTTCTCGTGTGAGAATGCGACTACAATGGTAGCTGATGTAGGGCCGCCAAGCGTGTTCGCCCTTGGTTGGGGGAACATTTCGGTTCACCAAGCCGCAGGGTCAGGTTCCTTATCGGGGTAAAGAGGCTCGGTATTGCCAGAGCTGGGAATATCGCGGACTCCTGCCTGTCGCATAACCTGCCTGAAATTGCTGTGTCTCACTCGCGGGGTATCATGAGTGCTCCCCGCGGTGAATCCCCCATGCCGGGTTTCCTTCCAGGAGATTCCCGACACTTGGGAGCAATTCCCAGGCGGATAGTGCTGTTTAATTCCAGTAGCGTGTTAAGGTTCCGTTTCTTGCAGATAGATAGGACATACGACGCAGCGATTTACGCAGCTGTAATTATAGTTAAGAAGGATGAATTGGTTCGTTTCTGCTTGTACTACACGTAGTGATCAGGTCGGAAGGATTGAATCGATGTCGGCCGCTTCTCCCAGTGGGCTAAGTGCCAGTGTTTTGGTGCTCAATCGCCAGTACATGGCGGTTCATGTGGTCGGCGTACGCCGAGCTTTCGGGCTGCTGTTGAATCAACTCGCCGAAGTCATCCATGTGGAAGATGGCCAATTTGCGAATTACGATTTCCATTCGTGGCGAGAAATTAGCGAGTTGAAATCGCTGTTCAAGGAACCGCATGATGACTGGATTCGCAGCGTAAACTTCGAGGTGTGTGTTCCTCGCGTGTTACGATTGCTGCACTATGATCGCCTCCCTCGACAGAAGGTACGGCTCAATCGGCGCAATATTTTTGCCCGCGATGAGAATATCTGTCAGTACTGTGGCAAGCGGTTCCCAACCACCGAACTGAGCCTGGACCACATCACTCCGACCTGCCTGGGTGGCGGAACGAGTTGGGACAATCTGGTGTGCGCGTGCGTCCGCTGCAATGTCAAGAAAGGGGGTCGCACCCCCAAGCAAGCAGGGATGAAACTGATCCGCGAGCCCATCATGCCCAAACGCAGCCCGATGCTCACCATCAAACTGGGCAACCCCAAGTACGCGAGCTGGAAATCCTTCGTCGACGCGGCCTATTGGTCGGTTGATCTGGAATAGAAGCCTGCCTTTTGCTTAGTTCGACTTTTGTACTTTTTTATTTCCCGCGAATGACGCGAAAGGGCGCGAATACCACACTGTTCGAACCTTCTTGATTGAACTCGGCGTTTCGAGGTCGTAGGCCGGAACAAGGTATTCCGCAGTTCCGGCAGCGCTGCGGGTCATGCCTGCGGGGTATCTTGTTCCGGCCTACAATCTGCGCTTTGCTTAGGGAATTTACCATTACCTCCGGGCGCTGAGTAGAGACTTGCCTACGGTGCCGCTTCGAGATACTCGGACCGATACATCGGCATGTAGCGGTAATACACTTCGAGAGTGAGAATTGCCAAGGTCGTCGAGTAGAGTCTGCCTCCCCGATCGCTCCAGGCTTCATCGAAATACCAACTGCCCGTTTCATGGCCTGTATCCGCTTGAGTTCTAACCAGATAGTTCCGCATCCGTGGATTCCAACGCTTCCAGCCAGTCCCTCCCACATGATGCAGTACGAGGCTCGTGTAATAGTTGAAATACATATTGTTTTCAGCCGGTTTTTCCTTGGAAAGCCGTGCGGCTCCCTTAAGCAAGGGGGCATGTTCGGCTGGCCAGCCAAGTAGCAAACGACCATAAAGCCCCACGGCTGTGATGGCCGTGCTTTTGGGTTTGGGTTCTTGATAGCCATAATTCGTGCCACGATCGAACTGAAGTGAATCGAGAAAAGTAGTGGCCCGATACCACACATCTCGGGGAATCGCCAACCGGCCCAGGGCACCGCTCTTGAGAGCCATCAGTTGCCAGCCTGTCACCGAGAGGTCTCCTGGATCCTTGGGTTCATAGCGCCACCCCCCCCCTTCATGCTGAGCGTTGACAATAAAGGCAATCGCCTCTTGGGCTGCCGAGGCCAAGTCTCGATCTTCGGTCATGGCATAGGCTTCGCAGAGTGCCAGGGTCGCAATGGCGTGGGAATACATGTCTCCGCTCTTGCGAATTAACATCATGTTGTCTTGGAGGCTCGAGATCTCCGAACGATCCCGGAGATCGCCACCTTCTTCGGTGATCATCATGCGATGTACGAGAAAATAGAGTCCCCGGGATACTTCATCGCGGTAGGGGCCTGTTTCGTGTGTGTATCCTCCCCCCAAAAAGCACAACAACGCCAAACCGGTCGAGGCGGTTTTCGATTCGATCAGGCCAGGATTCCGACACTGGCCGGCGCATTGCGGGCAATGGGCTTCATCCAGCCGGAAGGTCCAACTTCCGTCTTCGAGTTGATGCGCGGCCAGCCATTTTAGCCCCGCTTCGACTGCTGCTTCGCTCCCCGCAGACCCACCACCTGAAAGTGCTGTCGCCCGGCGATTTCCCAGTAGTCGGCCTTCGAGACCGCCCCCTAGCGAAGCCAACGGTCGCCCGATGCCCTCCAAGTCGGACGCTGGAGTGTCCACGGTTGCGACAGCCGAGGGACTTAACTCGGGTCCGCCAACTTCGATCGATTCGCTCCCCAACTGCAGATCAGGCAGCCCTATGAATGTGGTCGAATCGCCTAGATCGGTAGCTGTATCTCCCGAGTTGGCTAGCGATTCGAGTTCGACATCGAGCATTTCGGGGAGATCATTCGCAGCGATACCCTCCAAGAACCAACCGGGCCCCACACCCTGCTGTACCACCACGATCATCGACATGCCCAGCACGATGCCAACATGAACGAGGGCACTGGCAAACCAAGCCATGGTTTCGGAATCAAAAATCCACGCAGCGACCCAGGCCGCAATCGGATTGCGGCCTGATTTCTGGGGCGGGGACATTGCGGAGGTCAGGATTACAGCAGGAACCGCAGGAGGCAACACCGACCCAACCAGCGGTAAGGAACCTGAATTCGTTTCAAGCGGCGGATTTTCGACGGGCAGGGGATTCACGTCCAACGCCTTGGTAAATGCGGACCGGAGGGGTGCCCAGCGGACCGCAGGGGATACTCAGTTCCGTGTAGAATAGAAAAGGGCTCCGGATTACCAAAGGCCCATTTTGGCTGCTCCGAAGGCCCGGAAATCTCTCGTTTACCTATAATATTCATTATTGCCCAGAAAAACATCCTGCCGAGGTCGCGGAAATCACCACTGGAAGAAACCGGTCAAACCACTTACAATCTGGGGTTTCGCAGTCATATTCTGCCTGCCAGCCGGGAAATCCTTGTCCCCAGGGCGGCAATTGATTTCAGCATTAACTCTAGAAAAAACGAACAACCGACATGGCAAAGAAATCCGGCAAACGCAAAAAGAAAGTAGAAACCGTATTCTTGGTATGTGAAGAAACTGGCGACTACAACTACACCCTCCGACGTAAGTTGGGAGGCGAGAAGCTTAAGCTCAAGAAATATTCGCCCCGCTTGCGCCGGCACACGCTTCACGTCGAGAAGAAGAAGTAGCTGAATAGTGGTAGGGTGGTCAGTGGAAATTCCCTTTCCATACTAGTGCTTTGTCAAACCGAAAAATGAGGGTGCCATGGCCACGGCGGTACTCCG
>CALMBE010000696.1 GCA_937860165.1 uncultured Planctomycetaceae bacterium | reverse complement strand
CCTTTCAGCCGCGCCCGAAAATACAAAATTGGGCCATAGGCCTGCCGCTGGCGGCGGCCCTCGCCCTTGGCATTTACCTCGGCTCCAAGGACACGTTCGACGCCTATCTGCCCGACGCCATCACCGATGGAGTTTCGGCCGATATGTCCGATTCAATGCCCACCACCGGCCTTGATGACGCTGAAAGCTACGCAGAAGGTGACGTGACATGAGTGACGACGGCACAACGGCAAAATCCCGCTACTGGCCAGCCCAAGGCTCGCGCTGGTGGTCAGCCCTGCTGATCGCCTCGCTCGCCCTCAACCTGTTCATCGTCGGGGCAATCGCCACACGCTTTTTTACCCACGGCGGCCCCCAGCGCTTCGTGGGCGCAAGCTACACCCAGCTCATCCCCCGCGGCTTTTTTGCCGAGATGCCACGCGACAGGCGGAAAGTTCTGCTCGACATCCTCAAGCAATACCGCAAGGATTTCCACGCCGAACGTGAGGGCACCGAAGCCGTGGCGGCAAAATTGGCCGATGCCCTGGTGAGCGAGCCTTATGACGTGGAAAAGGTCAAGCTCGTGGTCAGCGAGTTCTCCGGCCAGAGCGGCAAACTTGCAGCCCGCGGCGGCGATGCGGCCCTCGATATCATTGGCCGCCTGTCGCCCGACGAACGCAAAATCCTCGCCGAAGCCATCCGCGACCGTGCCAACCGGAACAAGGACAGGAAGAAGCAGCCTTAAGCCGCTTTGGAATTTTCGGCGTTTGGTGAGGTAAGAAGCTCCACAGTCACCGTCGTCCCAGAACCGACCGTGCTGGCGATGGTGGCGCAGCTCACGACGCCTTATCGCGAGCGCCATCCCAACGTGCAGTTCACGATCCTGTCGCGCACCTCGATCCCGTAGATTTGTATACCGAGCAACTCTGGCGCGTCGTCATAAATTCCAGCAATTTCATAGCCCAACGCTCGAAGCATGCTGACTACCACTTTCGCATGACCTCCCGCACCCAGTACAGTCACGCGCTTTTCAGAATCTCGCAAGTGTAGCGATAACTGATTCTCGCCATTGAACTTTTCGGTCGTCGCGTGTCCTATTTGACTGACACCATGACGACTCAACACTTTACCAATCGTTATTGCGAGGATTTTCAAATCGAGCACAAAATTGCAATTGTTTACATACCAAAGATCATGTTCAAATTTTTCTCCCCAGCCTAAATCATTTCGGCCATGAATCTGAGACCAACCCGTGAGGCCGGGTATCATGTCATGCCTTCGCATCTGATCTGCTGTATACAGACTCAAATACTCAACAAGCAAAGGTCGGGGACCTACGATACTCATCTCGCCGCGAATGACATTCCACAACTCGGGCAATTCATCGATGCTAGTCGCTCTGAGCCATTTGCCAAGCTTGGTCAGTCGAGCACTATCAGGCAATGAATTGTTCTGTGTGTCATAGGCTTCTCGCATCGTGCGAAACTTGATCATTTCAAATAGACGCCCCTCTCGCCCTGGCCGGGGCTGCCGGAATAATATTGGCCTCCCCAAGCTAAATCGAATCGCCAACGCCGTTATTAGCATCAGTGGTGTGAGAACGATCAACAGCGGGACCGCCACCACAAGGTCGAACAACCGTTTGCCATACTGGCGATAAAAGGTGGTGCGTTGTTGCATATTTGCCGCTGTTCTGGTCTGTAATCGCCCTACTTGATTCTGACCGCTAAATCCCTTACGCAGCCACGATGCCATCCCAAAGATGACCCAATTTGGCGGTGCCGAGGATCAGCTTCAGCACTCGGTACGAGGTGTTCGTGACATCATATTCCTTGGCGATTGATTGCTTACGATCGTGCGCAGCACTCTGCACGACAAGTTCTACCGAATTCAAAATCGTGGCCGGATCTCGGCCTGTGAGCACAATGTGCCCAGAATCCATCGCTTCGGGTCGTTCCATCGCCGTGCGCATCGTGACGGCGGGAAAACCCAGCATGGAGCTTTCCTCGCTGATCGTGCCGCTATCGGAGAGCGTGCAATAGGCTTCCATCTGAAGCCGCACGTAGTCGTGATAACCAAAGGGGGGCAAAAAGCGGATGTTTTCGCGTGAACAGAACTTGAGCGCGTCGAGGCGGTGCTTGGTCCGTGGGTGGGTGCTGACGATGATCGGCAACCCGTAGCGCTCGCTCAACTGATTCATGGCTTCCAATAGTTGCGTGAGGTGCTCCTCGACATCGACATTCTCGGCCCGGTGCATGCTCACGAGGAAAAACTTCTGCGGCTCGAGTTGCAGCCGAGCAAGAATATCGCTCGCTTCGATTCCCGGACGATTATCATCAAGGACTTCCCGCATTGGCGAGCCCGTAAGATAAATCCGTCGCGGATGAATTCCCTCGGCCAGCAGGTTGCGGCGGGCGTGTTCGGTGTAGACCAAATTGAAATCGCTGATGTGGTCGATGATTCGGCGATTGAGTTCCTCGGGGACGTTGAAATCGAAGCAACGGTTTCCTGCTTCCATGTGGTACAACGGAATCTTCATCCGCCGAGCGATGATCCCGGCAAACGCGCTGTTCGTATCTCCCAGTATCAACACCGCATCGGGCTTCTCTTGACGGAGGACTTCCTCGGACTTGATTAACACATCTCCTAAAATCCGGCCCAACGAATCGCGATTGATATTCAGAAAATGCTTCGGCTGGCTGACACGCAAATCCTGGAAGAACACATCATTGAGCTGGTAATCGGAATTTTGACCCGTGTGGACAAGCACGTGTTCGGTGTGCTGATCCAAGAGCTGCATCACGCGCGACAAGCGGATAATTTCGGGACGCGTCCCTAAGATTGTCATCACTTTGAGTTGCTTCGACATAAATTATCCTAGTTCAAAGTAAACCGCTGATAGGCGCTGATATGCACTAATAAAAACTATTCGGTAGAATTGAATTAGTGCAGTTTAGCGTTTATTAGCGGTGAGATTTCTTCACGCCACCTTTTCAAAATATGTATCCGCATCCTCGGGCACGAAGATTTCGTTGCACCAGAACATGGTCAACAGGTCTTCGTCTCCCACATTTTCTATTTGATGCGTATAGAGCACGGGTATCGAAATAAACTGCGGCGAGTCACCGGAAACATGGAATTCATGAACCTCAGAGTCGTCGACCTTACGCAGTCGGATTACCGCAGCCCCCTTGAGCACGCAGAACCATTCGATTTTTCGAGTATGAAAATGGTTGCCTCGGATCACGCCTGGTTTGGTCGTCGAGAAAAACACTTGCCCACCGCTGGCCAAGCGAATGACTTCGAACAAGTACCCTCGCTCATCGCGGTGGACCTGCGGCTGGTGTAAGTGTTGCTCAAGTTCAAGATGCGAGAGATAGGTCGCATATAATGCCGCGTCGAGCGGATCGGTGATATCCGGAACCATATCGTGGGTGGCGTGGCTCTCCCGAAAGCCCCTTAGTTTTCCCAGTAATTCCGAGACTCTCAATTTGGCAGTTCCGACCAATCGCACTTCTGCGGAGCTTTGGCCTGCCACTTGGAGTTGAACGCAAATACGTTTTACCAGTTCATTGACCCAAATGAACTCGACCTCGTTGTCGGCCACGATCTGGGGCTCGATTCCCCGGGCAATTTGATGGCAAAAGGTTGCCACCACGGAGTTGTAAAAAGGTCGGCAACCAGGGCCGAACACATTGGGGATAACCAAATTCGACACCTGTCGGTGGTGCCCACGCAGTGCCCACGCTGTGAATTGTTCTTCGGCGTGTTTTTTGGATCTTCCGTAGGGGTTGTCTCGATCTCGTTGAGTGGAAGATGCAAACACGATGTGCAAGGGTTTGGCAATTTGCTCAGCGGCGGCGATCAATTTGTCGGCCAGTGCCACGTTGGTCGCATAGATCTCCGCATCTTCTCCACGATTCATGCCGGCCAGGTGGACAATCGCGTCGCATTGATCGACAAACTTCACGAGCTCGCTTTCCTCAGCAAACGCCTCGCGCGGACAGGAAAGCACCCGCACCCCCACCTGGGATTTGAGAGTGCGGATTAGATGAGCCGCGACGAATCCCCGTGGGCCCGTGACACCGATGGTGCGTTCGCTCATGCGGCCCTCCGGCGCGTCAATCCACCTGGCAGCCACCTCTGTAGATCGTGGTGAATCTCGGGCAATTCGAGGAGAAGATCCTCCGTCTCGCGGACCGAAAGCTGCGGTGCATTTTCCGAGGTATAACCCTCGCGGGCAATCGTTTCGGAGACCAAGCCACGCACGAAATACTCGTCGTAATTCTGTTCGCGCTGACAGTGGACACGATAGTACTCACCACAATCCGCGGCTCGAGTCAATTCCTCCGCGCTCACCAAGATTTCATGTAGTTTCTCACCGGCCCGAACGCCCACGATTTCAATGCGATTTTTCGCCTGGAATAGGTTGAGCATCGCCTTGGCCAAGGTGTGCACCGTTGTGGCGACGGCCTTACGGACGAAAATGTCACCTTGTTCGCCATTTTCCATGGCAAACGTCACCAGTCGGACTGCTTCGGCCAGGGGCAGCAAGAGCCGAGTCATGTGAGGATCGGTAATGGTGAGCGGCGCGCCACTGGTGATCTGTTTCACGAACAGCGGAATCACCGAGCCGCGCGAATACATCACATTGCCGTACCGCACGCCGCAGAACACCGTCTTGGTCGTTTCCTGCTTGGAGCGAGCCAGGGTGAGTTTTTCCATCAAGGCCTTGGTCTGTCCCATGGCGTTAATGGGATAAACCGCTTTATCGGTGCTCAGTACCACCATCTTCTTGACGCCGTTGATCTCGGCGGCATCCAGCACGTTGTTTGTGCCCATCACGTTGGTGAGCACGGCCTCCATGGGAAAGAATTCGCACGAAGGCACTTGCTTGAGCGCTGCTGCATGGAACACATAATCCACCTCACGCATTGCCATGATAAGTTGGTTGCGGTCCCGAACGTCGCCGATGACAAATGCCAACCGGGGATCGTCGAATTCTAACCGCATGTCGTGCTGTTTCTTCTCGTCACGACTATAGACAATCACGCGTTCAGGATTGTGCTGGCTCAACGCCAAACGAATAAAATCATGGCCGAACGAACCGGTGCCTCCGGTGACCAGCAGTGTTTGTCCATTAAACATTGCTCGAGCATCCCTTCTGCGAGTAATAGTCGAAATCTCATTCCGCGAACGACATCCATGTCGCGCGTGCGGCAGCAATGGTCAAATCACTGCCCGCTGTAGACGCTACGGAAGCTCGCTTGCGGGGCAAACTTCCTTTCGAGTAAGCGGTCGCAGTGTAGATGCAATAGATGGAGAATGACAAGTCCAGATCGCGCTGTCGGCGAAGCTAGCGGACTGCATCTCCAGCTAGCACTAGGTTCTGTCCATGAAACCATCCAGGGGGTTTCAACGTCGGGCGCGCCCGGGGATTTGGTCTATCACTTCGATTACGATGATTTTGGCAAGATCGACCGTGCGCCGGGTGCCACTGGCAAGCCAGTGCTCTTCCCAGCCCGGCTCTTGCGTAGTGCGGCTGGTTGTGGCTTGACCAATTAAAATGGGCAGTTCGTAGGGTGGGTAAGACAGAGTCAACGTCGGCAATAATGGTACGTGACTACCTCCGGACAATGTCGCCATGTTGAGGGTCTTACCCACCTCCGTCCGAGATGCGTTGAAAAGGTGG
>CALMBE010000695.1 GCA_937860165.1 uncultured Planctomycetaceae bacterium | reverse complement strand
CGCGCCTTCGATCAACATCAATTGCCGGAACTGCGGGGTACCTTGTTCCGGCCTACGAACCTGGGTAGCGTGAGAGCCGAGTGTCGAGAGTCTAGCGTCGAGAGCCAGAATCTTTATCTCTGGCTCTTGACTCTCCGCTCTCGCCTCTCCGCACTTGCAGTAGTTTCTTTCCCTCCACGGACAGAATTACAATTCGCGGGATCGGCCACTCGCTGGAATGCTAGCAATCGCAAGGGGCCATTTTGCGGCAAATCTTGAGCGTTTAAGTCTGCCGAGTTCTCTTGCGAAATCGCTCCGCACAATTGGTACGCGGAGTGCGTATGATGATTGTGTGTCTTTGCGACACCCACTTTTCTTACGGAACAGAAACTCGTCACAGTTTGTCAAGGGAGTGCAAGATGTTAGTCCTTACTAGAAAGCCCAATGAAAAAATTTGCATCGGTGACTCGATCACCATCACCGTCCTGCGGATGAAGGGCAACGCCGTCCGGCTCGGCATCGAGGCCCCCGATTCGTGCAACATCTTGCGCGGCGAATTGGTGTTTGAACAGGAGAATGCCGAAGCTAGCTCCGAGGACGAACCGAGTTTCACACCCACGGTCTCGCTGACCCGTGTGGCGCGAGCAAAGCGCTCGACCGGTGCGATGGAAGCCTGGCCCGTGGAGAAGAATAAGCAGGCTACTGAGCTCGGTGTAAGTGCCTCGGCAAAGGTTGCCAAGCCCGCGGCCTGTGGTTGGGAAATCTAACGGCATTGCTCCTTTGTTGAGTAACACGAGTCTCCGATTCGTGAATTCACGACTCGGAGAGTCGTGTTACACTGCCCCTAACGAAGCGGATTGGTCTGTAGTTCGCGGGCTGTTTCCAGCGGATACGGTATGGCGACGGGACTAGGACCAAACTGGTCAGTCGCAGGCATGGCCACCGGTGCGGAAGCCTGCTCGACATAGTTTCCATTGGGGAAGTTCCGCAACTGGTCGATTTGCTGCAACAAGATGCGACGAACTTCGAGAATGCTCTGGGGATGGCGGTGGACCATGCTGTGATCGGCCGACACGACAATTTGCGACTCGGCGTTTTCCAGGCCTGCGCTTTCGAGCGTGACGACACCGTCTCCTTTGCCGGGAGCGATCCAAGCCGAGAGGCCTTTTTCAGGTATTTCTCCCATGATGTTGTTGTAATTCACCCAGGCCCCATGATGAGCCGCTAGTAGAACCGGCAGCAGCGGGGAACTCGGCGCCAGCGAGTCGATACTTGTGCTGATATCCAGTGGGGCGGTGGGTCGGAAGAAATTCGGATTGCGGGCGATTAGCTGATGCTTGCCGTGCATGAGTTTGGTCGGGATGCGAATCAGTTTACGTCCGATCCAGCGGGTAGTATCGTTGGCAAATTCACTCCCGCGATGAGGGGTGCCGATGGTAATCACACGGCGAACCGAGGGGTTGGGGTCGAAGAAAAACGTGTGGGCCAGGTCGTCGCGTATCTCGTCGTCGGCTTGCAAGTCGGTAAACGGTCGTTCGCTGAGGACATTCCAAAATTCATTGCCACTGTCGACGGTCTGGAGCCTGGAAACGAGTCCTCCCATGCTGTGCCCGACCAGGACCATTTGATCTAGCGCTGGCGAGTTTCCTGCGGGATCGAGTTTGGTCCGCATCTGAGCCAGGTCTTCTCGCATCTGGGCGGCGCTAAACCAAAACGGCTGACCGGTGGGGTAGAGATAGAACCAGAACTGGTAATATTTGCGAATCTGTGGATCGCTCCGCAGATCGTTGAACATTTCCATCCAAGTCACGGGGCTCGACCATAGGCCATGGACCATCACCACGGGGATTTTGTCGGCCTGAAAAGGTTCGAGCATGTAGAGCCCCTGCTCTTGTTCCGCCTTGTCGGGTTTTAAGAGCCCTAAGGTCGAGAGCCGATTGTCGTCCAAAGCGGGTTGGCTGAGGGTGTGCGCCAGTGGGGTGCTGAGATCGGTTTCCAGCGGTATCGTACTGCCCCCGACCACGACATTGGGCTCATTCAGTGGATCTTGCAGTTCCAGCACCGCAGTTTGTACCCGCTCTCTGTGGCTGGTATTTAGATCAAATCGCAAGAATGCTGTTACGGGGAAGGAAAGGTCCTCCGGATAGTACTCCTCGCGAGGATCCTCGCCCGCGTGATTCCCACGCACGGCGATCAACGGCACGCCGAGGCCAAAGTTGTGGTAGTGGTTGCGAAGGCCATGGATCTCGAAGTCTGAAACGAATTCAAAGTGATCGATGTCTTCGGCATGCCACCCTTCGCTGTTGAACTGAATCGATAGTTGGCATTCGTGATTGCAGGCCTGAACGGTCTGCGTGGTTCCTGGTCGCATGGGGCCTTGGGCTTGTACGATTCGCAGGGCACCTTCCAATGCCGCGTTGTAAAGGTCGCAGGCCCGCCGAAATTCTGGATCGTAGGGGTTAGAAGCGGTTGAGTACTTTTCGTCGAATAGATATCGGTAAGTGTGCAAGAGTGCCGCCCCGTAGTACTCCAAGGCTTCACTCGATTTTTTGGCC
>CALMBE010000694.1 GCA_937860165.1 uncultured Planctomycetaceae bacterium | reverse complement strand
CGACCGGGCTCAGCTGGGCGACCCCCACGAACACCCCGAGGGCGCCGAGGCCGAGCAGGCCGACCACCGCCGTGGTCCCCTCTGCCACCCACAGGCCAGCGACGACGAGCACCGAGCCCCCGCCCGCGATCAGGGCGCCGACCGCGCCGCGCCGTGAGCCGGACCACCGGGAGGGCACGAAGCCCTCGCGCATCCCTTCGACCGGCGGCACCGACGATGCCCGCCTGATCCCGCTTTTGGCCTGCCTAATCGAGCTATTACCCTGGCTGAAGCAATGGCATAATGAACCAGACGCCAGCTACGACGGGCTCGCCATGGGCGACTACTTCGAAGGTTTCATCAACGAAGAAGCCCGCCAACTCAATAAGACCATCCCCGAAATAAAGGCCTGGACACCGCCGGCACGGGCTGGCGGCAGACGCCATACTACGGCAAGCAAATAGAGCCAGAACATCATTTCGTCCATTTTGCGCTGTAACAATGAAAAACCAAAAACAAACCATTCGCAAGATCGTTAGCTTTCTTAATAACTCCGAAGAGGAAGGTGGTTTTTGGCTGCCGAACATTCAACGGCCGTTCGTGTGGAGTCGTGAGCAAATATGCAGACTCTTCGATTCCATCATGCGCGAGTATCCGATTAGCACACTACTCGTTTGGAAAACTACGAGCGCGATTCGTAGGCGTAAATTCATCGACAATTGGAAGGAGACTTTGCGATTAAGCGACTTCTATATGACTGAAGACACGAAAAGAAAGTGTTTGGTTCTCGACGGGCAACAAAGGTTGCAAAGTCTGTTCATTGGTCTGTGCGGTAGCTTTGAAGGTCAAGAACTCTATCTAGATGTCTTAAGTGGCGAGGTAGCAGCGCCAGACGACGTGAAGTACCGATTCGAATTTGTCCAGCCGTCGGCGGCTGCATTCCCATGGCTAAAGTTCAAGGATCTCATTTTTACGACCAAGAAGAAGCGAGAGTTAATAAGTGAAATTGCAGATGGTGCTGGACGCGATCTGACAGATGTCGAGTTGAACAAACTCGACGACCATCTGGACTTGATCGATCGCACTTTCAAGATGGATGAGGCAATCACTTATCAAGAGCTGGATAGTATCGATAACCCATCCCTCTATACGGAAGATGATGTTGTTGAAGTTTTCATTCGTGCCAACTCTGGTGGCACAAAACTGGGCAAGTCAGATCTCTTGTTTTCTCTCCTTAGTGCCAGTTGGGAGGTCGCCGATGAAAAAATGGAAGATTTGCTGGACTCACTGAACCGCCACGGATTCGCTTTTGACCGAGACTTTATACTCAAAACTTGTCTCGTTCTCTTAGGACAAGGGGCGCGATACGAAGTCCCCAAGTTTCGCAAAGCGGGCGTGCGAGAAGAGATCGAGGAGAAGTGGGACAAGATCTCTGAAGCGATACAAGACGTGCTCGATTTTGTCCGTGGCAAAACATACATCCAGTGTCACAAAGCACTGCCTAGTTATCTGGTTCTAATCCCGCTTATCAATCTTCGATATCACTTTAACGACGAATGGAAAGCCGCGAAGGATTTAGATAGTTACCTTTTGCGATTCTCGCTCGCCAACGCATTCAGCAATCACCCGGATAATTTGATCGATAGCATTGTCAAAAACACGACAACGGCCAAGAAACTTGATGTTGAAGAGGCGTTTGAAGTCGTTCGCACTCAGGGACGCAGTTTGGAGTTAACGGAAGATCGATTCTGGCAAATGGGATACGGCTCAAACACGATCCATCTGCTCTTCAATTTATGGTATCGCGACTTCAATCATACGCCTGCCTATAAGAATAACTTCCCGCAAATCGATCACGTGTTCCCACAGGGTGAGTTACGAAAAGTTAAGACGGTCAATCCTAAAACAGGACGCAAAGATGTGTTGCGTTACAAGACCGATGAGCGTGACCAATTAGCAAATTGCATGCTTTTGAGTCGCGAAGAGAATGGTGCTGGCGGCAAGTGGGATATCCTGCCCGAAGTTTGGTTTGCAAACAAGGATACTGCTTATCTCGAAAAGCATTTGATCCCCCCTGATTCCGAACTTTGGAAAATGGACCGATTCGAGGACTTCATTGCGGAGAGGAAAAAGCTGATTCGCGACAGGTTCCGATGGTTGCTCACAACGCAAAAAATCTCTGCAGCAGCGTCGCCGACAATAGAAGAAGGGTCAAGCGAAACCGAATGACACTCCTGAAAGAACTAATCGACATTCCCGAGCACATCGACAAGGGGCAGTTTGTACTGCGCCTCACCG
>CALMBE010000693.1 GCA_937860165.1 uncultured Planctomycetaceae bacterium | reverse complement strand
CGGCGGCTACGCGGGACGGATTGATCGGGCGTAGTTTGTGACGGCAGGGCAGCATGCAGTCGCCCCGCCATCCGATTTCCCGGCCAAGTGATGGCCGAGACGAGACCAATGTTTGCCGCGGTCCCCCATCGCGCGAGCCGGGACCGAGTGGTCCAGCGGCGGCCATCGTCCCCGGGGCTCCTGGCCTGATGACCGCTTCGCGGCCTCCGGGAAAGCGGATCAATCCAAAGGCTCTGATCGATTCCAACTCAGTCAAAAAGACTCTAACTGCTGATCGCCGGAATACGCTGCGCAATTCCGCCCTACGGCGCCAATGCCAACGCCTCTCCCACCGCATGTCCCGGCAGCGGCTTGCCGAGGCGGATGATCTCCCACTCGAGGGTAACGCCGGACTGCGCCTCGACGCGGGCACGCACCGTCTCGCCCAGCCGTTCGATATCCTCGCCGCTGGCGTCCTCGTCGGCGCCGCTCGGCGCGCCGCTGGTTTGACCCGCCATGCTCGGAGATTTGGTGATGCCGTGCGAAATATAATTCACCGCGTCAAAGCGGGTCATGTTGAAGCTTTGCAGGAAATAAACCGCATGACTTTCGCGCTCGGAAAACAGCGAAACCAGAACATTCGCGCCGGTCACTTCTTCGCGGCCTGAGGATTGCACATGGATTGCCGCGCGCTGCAGCACACGTTGAAACGCGTCGGTCGGTTTGGGGTCGACATTTTCCTCCGCGACCAACTCGGCCAATTCTTCGTCAAGATAGGTGGTGATCTCCGTCCGCAACTTGTCGATATTGACGTCGCAGGCGCGCATGACCGCCACGGCGTCCGCATCTTCGGTCAAAGCGAGCAGCAGATGCTCCAGCGTCGCGAATTCATGCCGCCGTCCGTGCGCCAGCTCGAGCGCCAGATTTCGGTGCTCTACTACGAGCGCCTCCTCGCCAGCCGCAAGAAGACACCCGTGCGCAAGGAGGCCGCGGCCAAGCTGGCCAAGGTCGAGCCGGAAGCGTTCCTCCGCGATCCCTACGTGCTCGATGGCAGCCTGGTGCAAGAGCCGCCGACTCGGTTTCTTGAACAGTTGAAATACTGCGGGCCGGGGTTTGTGCTTTCTGCTTCGATTGTCGGTTCAGGGGAATTGATCGCCACGACCTCGTTGGGTGCCAAGGTCGGCTTCATCACTCTGTGGGTAATTCTCTTGAGTTGCTTGGTCAAGGTTGCCCTGCAACTCGAGTTCGGTAGGCACACGATCCAATCGGGCGAAACGGCTTTGACTGCCATCAATCAAATGCCCGGCTGGCGGATTGGTCGAGCCCACTGGTTGATTTGGTTTTGGCTGGCACTCTTGCCAATCAAGATTTTGCAAGTGGGAGGGATTATCGGTGGGTTGGGGATCTTGCTGAACTTGGTCATGCCGAGCGTTTCGATTTCTGTTTGGTGTTGGATAACGGCCCTGGTCACCGCGCTGTTGATATTTACGGAACGCTACAAACTCATCGAGTTATCTTCGCTCGTGATGACCCTGGCTTTCACGGTGCTCACGCTCGTGTCGGTTGCCGCGCTGCAATGGACCGAGTATGCGATGAGCTTCGAGCAGTTGGTTTCGGGTCTGAAGGGAGAACTACCGGCAGAGGGGCTGCTGTTTGTGTTTGCCGCGTTCGGGCTGACGGGAGTCGGCGGGGATGAAATCATGCAGTACACCTATTGGCTACTGGAAAAGGGCTATGCCGCGCGGGTGGGTCCGTATCAACCCCACGATCTTGCCTGGCAAGCACGCGCGCGAGGCTGGACTCGAGTGATGGTGTTCGACGCCTGCGTGTCGATGGTTGTTTATACTACCGTGACAGCGGCGTTTTATGTATTGGGTGCCGCGGTGCTTCACGCGCGAGGCGATATGCCTACCGGCTACGCGATGGTGAGCACCTTGGCCAACATGTACACCGAATCGCTCGGTTCGTGGGCGCGAGGTGTCTTCCTCGCTGGCGCGTTTTTTGTGCTGTATTCGACCGCCTTTTCAGCACTGGCTGCCTGGACGCGCATCTATTCCGATACTTTTAGCCAATTCGGTTGGATTGATTTTAAGGACTCCACCGAGCGCGGTCGGACGATCAAGATTCTCGCATTCGTTTTTCCGACACTCTGGGCCACCGTTTTCCTGTGGCTCAAAGAGCCTGTGATGATGGTGATGCTCGGCGGGTTGGCCACGGCGGCGATCTTGTTGATTGTCGTGCTGGCGGCAATTCACTTTCGATATCGGCGGTCGTTGCCTGAATTGGATCCAGGCCGACTGTACGATTTCGCGTTCTGGTTAAGCACGCTCTCCATTCTTGCGCTCGCGGGCTACGGCCTGTGGACAGTGGCGTCGGGTTAGTTCGGGGCAATCAGAGTAACACGAGTCTTCGACTCGTGAGGTCACGACTCGGAGAGTCGTGCTACTAAGTAAAAACGAATTCGATTAAATTTTCAGCGCAGAGCCGTAGAGGCGCAAAGACACCAAGAGTTGCAATAGATTTTTTTGCGACTCTGCGCCTTAGCGGCTTTGCGCTTTAATTCCTACTCTCGCTACAGGCAGATGGCGCTGACCACCTTAGGGCAGCCCTTCGCGGCGGAATCAGACGAACCAAAAAGTCTTTTGTTGCCACTGGGTGTACTCCTCGCCGAAGGCATCTGCAAGTACCCGATCTTCGAGCTTGGAGCGGTAAAGCTGTAGGGCGACGAAGAGGCAGTACAGACCGATCCAGACGACATGGAGTCGCGCGAAACAGAGCAACACTCCTCCTTAGGCCAGGAATTGCCCTAAGTACACCGGATGGCGGACAAAGCGGTAAGGGCCGGTGGTTTTGAGAACGCGCGCTTCGGGGACGATCCCGAAACTGCGACACAGGACGATGTATCCCCACACGTCGATGAGATTACCGACGGAGATCAGAATGCCGCCAGTGAGCGCGGAAACCCAGGAGATAGGATTTCGCCAGAGGAATTGGTTGTACGCTCTCCCCCAGTTCTCGTCGATTTTCCCCAAGCCCCACCCGAGCCAGATAATAAAAATGAATGGTGCGAAGGCCGTGAACAGGGTAAGGAGAATCATCCGGCCATCGCTGGCCCGCGCCCTGGGCTGAAAGCGCACCAGAAAGCTGAGGGCAATCAACAGGTAGGTGAGATCGATCAGCACGGGGACCCAGACCATTTGGATGAGTCGTCCGCTGGGTAGAATGCACCAGGGCACCGAATCGAGGAAGTTCTCCTTCCAATATTTCTCGGCACTCACCCAAGTGAAGATCGCGAAGAAACCAAAGCCCAGCACGCGAAACACCCAGTCGGGTGTGGCGAGCCATAGTCGCATGGGCCAAGGTTTTTTTTCCGCTGATTCGCGGGACTGAATTTCGGAAACGGCGGTAGTAGCGAGCTCGTTTGGCATACGACAAGTATAGCCCCTAAAACTCGCGGGAAACGCACTTGTTGATCCTTGCGCCGTCAATGATCCTAGCCATGCCATTGGCTGACAGCTGTCACCTTTCGGCCAGAACCGGTTTTTCCCGTTCCAACTCGCAATTCCTGCGCAGACTTCACCCACAGATTCTGCGGAGGAGCTGTTTTTAGAAAAAGGGATTCCATTCGTGCTGCGAACGAAGTAACTGTCGATGCCAAAGAATGGCATGTCAAAAGTGTTGCACATCCGTTGCAGATGGTGTAATATCCAGCTTCGGCCCGCGAGAGGGCTAACGCTGATTTGAGTCTACAAAAACAGAAGTACCGGAGGAGGGACTTGAACCCTCACGCCCTTGCGGGCACTGGATTTTGAATCCAGCGCGTCTGCCAATTCCGCCACTCCGGCATGTTCTTAGGTGCTTCTAGTCTACGAGGATTGCTTGAATCGTCAACGGGCCGAAAACTGCTGTGTCAGCCCACTGAAATGTGCCATTAGGGTTGAACCCATTGCCCCAACATGGCACTGAGTGTGGTCGCTTCGAGGACGCGCATATTGTCGATGGCATCCCGCAACGGGGTCGGCACTGGGTGGTCTTGCAAAATGGCGTCGGCGAAGAGTTCTCCTTGAATGGTATATTGGTCGCAAAGCGGAAAAGCGATCTCGGTAGGTTCACCTCCTTGCCCATGCCAAATCCGACAAGGCCGATCGGGGGGCGCGTTGAAGGGAATTTCAATCTCAATGCGGCCCTTGGTGCCGCCGATCTGGGCGCGCTGCCAGGGAGCGAGCTGGGTTGAGACCATGAAGCTCAGATGGCGGCCATCGCCGAAATCCGCAAGGCCGCCGGCCATCCGGTC
>CALMBE010000692.1 GCA_937860165.1 uncultured Planctomycetaceae bacterium | reverse complement strand
CCCACCGCGACGAAGTCGCCGTAGTGCTTACCAAAGTTGCGAATTTCAATCATGGGGAAGAATGTTCAATGTGTGATGTGTGATTGATGATGTCAGGAAGTTATTAAGGCGAGCCGTAAGCAGACCACACAGGTGGGTGTGGTGCCCTCGCCCGGAGCTTTTGGCCGGGAACTCCGGGCGCTGACGCTTACGGCTCGCCTTAGTTCATTTCGCCTTCCGCAATCCGCATTCCGCAATTTCACTTCTCTCTCTCCCCCTTAATTCTCTCCTACAGGAGCCGTCTTGGTAACTACATCGGTGATATTATTTACGTCGGGCAACGGCGCGGGTAACGGGCCGAAGGCCAGGTGCGCGAGGACCACGGTGGTCCCCCGGACCTGCGATGCCGAGGGATTTACTTCCATACCAGGGAGTGCCCCCGCAATGATTCCCACGAAACGAAGTTCCTCGCGCTGTGCGGTCGCAGGGTCCGTGGGTTCGTCGAGTCGAAATGCCAAACGCAGCAACGAATCCACCGCGATCCAGTGCCGCTCGCGGACGAGCGAGCCCGAAGCACGTTCCCTGGCAAAGGGAACTTGGCTGGGATCCACCACCAACGGAATCAGCCCCGTCAGAGCCGAGTTGCCCGGACGGAGGTCCCCCAACCAACACCCTTCGTAGCGCGGCTCTCCTTGGGCATTTACCGTGCGCCGCACGACGGCACAATCCCGCAAGTGGTATTGGGTCCGATTCTCGATTTGCTGTTGGCCTCGCGACGAAGTGCCGAGTCGCACCGGTCCCTTGAGCGGAATCATCTGCTCGGCATGGACCAGCCGCGTAGCCGCCGAGGCCACGGTGAGGTTTTCCAGGTGCGGTTCGCCACGCTTCTCGAATCGGACCGATTGGAGCCAATCGGTCGGATCGTTCTGGTTAGCTGGAAACGGAAGCACCACCGCCGACGGGATATCAGGAAATGCAATGTCGTAAGTGGTCGACAGCGACGAATAAAGTGCCGCGTAGCGGGTCAAGATTCCTCGTGGGTTGGAACCGTGGAGCTCGAGGAGATCGACTTCGGTTTGAGCCCGGACAAAGCCGATATCGAGCTGCGCTTGTTTCACTACCACCCAGGTGCCCAAGAGTGCAATCAGCGGCACCGCCGCCCAGGCCCATTCGACCCGGCCAATGGTGTGGAAAATCAACCAGTTGAAAGGCACCAACACTAACAGGTAACACGCCAAACAAGACAACACAAACCCCGCACCGGGAATTTTTACCCCCGCTGCTTCCAATAAGTGCTCGCGAGCCACTTGGGCCACCGGCGAAAAATCATCCCAGGCCGCGACCCCACCCATCCGGTCGGTCTGAATCGCAAAGTTATCCGTAGCGACTCCAAATTGATCGAACGTGACACCCCCGGTCGTGACGGTGTTGGCGGCGGCTTGGGCATCGCGGCCAAAGAGTCGCACGGGACTGGTGAGATGCGCATCGAGTCGTGCCGTGGCGTTGTCGTGCCATGTCGCGCAAGGCCCCCCATAGGGACCCACCGAAAACACCCGCCGGGGCCGACGCAATAATCCACCGTTAAGAAAACCATCGTACCCGGGCCAGTTGATGAGGTCGCGGTGCGTGAGTTGGATCGCCGAGACGACCACGCTACCACGGCCCACGGTGTTCTCGTAGAACAATCCCCCACCACCGGCAAGTTCCGTCGCCGTCGATAGGGGCTTCAAGCGAATGCCCGGCAGGGGTTTGGGTGGTGACAGCGGAGAGACTCGAGCCCCACTGACGCGGTTGCCCCAGTAGGCCGACCAGGGGCCGAGTTCTGCGGCGGTGAATTCGCGTGGCCCGGAGTCCTCGGCTGGCAGCAGCGGATCGAGAAAACTGCCGCGAAGTGTCGCCAGCGAATCAGGACCATTGACAATCAGCCGACCACCCCAGTGAATCCAGTCCACGAACGCCTCTTGCTGCTCAGTCGAGAGTCGCGTCGGATCGACTTCGTCCCACACGACATACGCGATCGCGGTCCAAGCGAGCGGATTCTCGGCAATCGCCGTGACGGCCGCCCCTTTCACGAGGGCCACCCGATAGTGCGGGACCGAGGCTTCATTGAATTCCTCCTCCCAGGGGGCGCGGATTGAATTGGTAACTTTCAAAAACGCATACCGCTCGGGCTCCTTGGCCAACACAACCAATTGGTATTGGTAGGCTGGCAGTCGCACCAGAGCCGGCTGGGCCTGAAACACTTCGGAGGAGGTATTGTCATCGACGAGCTTAACTACCAACCGTGTCGCGGGCGATTTTTGCGGAATGAACAGATCGCAATCCACCCGCTTGGCCCGCCCCTTGGCCAGCACGACATTCCGCGTCGTCGACAATCCAAAGCGCAGATTCTCCAGCGGCACCGGTCGCAGGGAATCATCGACCAACTCGGCCGAGACTTGGCCTAGGAAGTCGGCGAAGTTGGCTTTCATCTGCTGCTGGGTCGCCGACCAGTGCCCCGGTTTGACCAGCAGCACCGGCCCCTCGGTCGCAAGCTCGCCGACATCCTGCCCAAACCGCGGCAACACGGGCCCAATCTCGAGCGGCAGCTTTTTCTTTTGCCCCGCGCTTTTCGCCGGCAGTTTTTTTGCGGTCTCTTTTTTCTCTTGGATAAAATCATCCAAGAGCTGGTCGTCTTTTTTTCCTTGGGCGAACGAATGCGAAGCGACCGCCAGCAACGCCAACGTGATCAGCAGCCCCCCGCGAAACCAGTGCGACCAACCGCAACCGCCGTCACTATCGTTGCCTCGAAGAGTCGTTCGACCGATTTGCATCGCCACGCCTGTTGAATTCTGTTCCCGACAAATTTGCCGCCTGTATTCTAACCGAATGCGATGGGGGAAACATGGGTGGTTTTTGCAGGCAGGTTCGCCGGGGGCGGGGACGACCCGGCTCACTTGGAAGCTTTGTTGCTGAGAGCCCAACTTGCGAGGCTGCCAGTGACCAGCGCCAACATCAGGGCCGCCGCCGAGACGCGGTCTTCCGCGCCGTAGTGGACCAGGCCGAAGATGCGGATCGACAAAGTGGACACCCCGGGGGGGACCACCAGCAGGGTTGCCGCCAACTCGCCGACGGCCACGATCAGGGCCAAACAAAATGCCGCAGCGATTGCGGGCCAGTGGCCTGGGATGGCGATGTAAATCAGTTGTTGCCAACCGTTGGCCCCGTCGGTCGCCGCGGTGTCGAGTTCTAATTGCGAGATGCCGACAAATTGCGACCACACCACGAGTGTCGCCAGGGGCAATGCCTTGATGAACTGGGCCAACACCGGGGCCAGAATCGTGTTGTCGTACCACCAATTGAGCCACGCCAACGGTGAATCGGCAGCGTGATTCAAGAGGCCAATTAACCACACCCCCATGACCGGGCCGGGGATGATTAGCGCCAGGACCAAGAGAGCGGTGATCGGCCAGCGCGAACCGCGCTTGATGCGAAGTACCCAGGCTAGCAACACTCCCACTCCGGTCGCCAACAAAGCCGCCGTTCCCCCAATCGCACCCGACCAACCCAACTCGCGGCGATGCTCGACCGGGCTCCGGAGCACCATCTGGCAAGTCTTAAACGCGGACCACTGGCGGACCGCTCCCGCTGGGGTGCGCGAGGTTACGGCCCCGGCCTTGCCAACCAGACTCACCAGCGGAATCCCCACCACGACGGCCACCAGCAACCAGGTGCAGAACTCAACAGGAATTCGCGCCCCGCGGAGTTGCCACTGCCAACTTGCATCCGCACTCATCCAATTGCCGTCCGAGAGCCGACGTGCGAGCACACCTAAAACCGACATCGCCAACACCAATGCCAGCAACGAACCGGCCACCAGGTCGGTACGCCTAAGCTCCAGTTGCTCACCTTCGCCCCCCGCCATACTTCCGTCGAAAACGAGCGCACCGATGCTCGCCGAGGTGTAAACTTCCTCGGCAAATGTGCGAACCTGAAAGAGGTCGGTGACCGTGATTTCAGTGAAACAGAGTATCGCAATCCAGATCGCGGCGGCCAGGAAACCGGCTGCCGCGTGGGGCAAACTCACCGACAACAGCACCCGCCAGGCCGGGGCATCTTGCAGAGACTCCTCTTCCAGTTCGCGGGGAATCGAACGGAGCGCGGCTGCCACGATGAGCGCGACCCAGGGAATCGCCGCGAGGGCATGCACCCAGATCGCCCCAAGCCATCCGCCGAACAGGAATCCTTGGGACCCGAACGAATCCTCGGGCAGCAGCCATCCCCCCACTCCCAAGGCCGCTTGCCAAGCCGTTGCTTGTACAAGGAGCGGAACAAACAGCGTGGCCAAGAGGAGCCGCTGCAGAAATCTGTGACCGGGAAGCGTGGTTTTGGCGATCACCACTGCCAGGAAAGTCCCCACGGGGAGTGCGATCACCAAGGTTCCCATCGCGAGCAGCAGGGAGTTTACAAGTAATCCCCACAGTCGTTCGCTGGCCAAGGTCAAACCCAAAATCGCAAACACCCCTGCCAGCGGCAAGTAAACATAACGCAGTCTGGTGGGTGTTGGGGTATTCATACCTTCGTCGCAGGCGAGCGGGGGCACGTAAGTCCCCTGCATTCTTATTTCCAGCAGTCCTTCTGGCAACAAATGTCAACCCAGCCGGAGGCAAGCTTGCCTCCGGCTAGGCCCACCGTCCTCATCCCGTGGTGCTAGCAGCTACGAAAAATCGCCAAAAACCAGTTTAACAGATTCGCTAGTTGGCATGGTGGACTTGGGTAGCTTTTGCTAATGTTCGGCCCATGAATTCTAACCCTCCCATCACTTCTGGACCGGTTCCGCGGTGGGCCGTTTGGGGCGCACTGGTGCTCGGGTGCGAATTGGGCTGCGCGGGCATGCCTTGGCAGTGTCAAAAAGAGCACACCTCGATCATCACACCGGCTATGCGAATTTCGGCGATCCGCGAGGGTGGTTCCCGGGCAACTGGGGCAGGTCTCGAAGATCACGCCCAACTCGCCGATGAATTGGCCCTGCAGATTCGCACGGAACGCGATCCCCTGGTACGCAAGGCGATTCAAGAAACCGCCGGCGAACTCGAAGCACCGCTGGCCCGCGAAATGCTGATTGCAGGACTGAGCGACGACGATTTGAACGTGCGGCTGGTGTGTTGCCAGATGCTCGGCAAGCGCGGTGAACCGGAGAATGTCGCACCCTTGCAAAAAATCCTGGAAAAAACCGGCGACCTGGATTTGCGATTGGCAGCCGCCGATGCCCTCGGCCAGATTCGCTCTCCGGAAAGTATCCGCGCCCTGGGGGTCGCACTCAAAGACCGTGATCCCGCCCTCCAGTTTGCCGCCGTCGAGGCGATGAAAAACCTCACCGATCAGGATTTGGGTTACGACGTGAAGGCCTGGCAGCAATTTGCGGAGCAAGGACAGTTGAACGTCCAGCCGGAAGTCTCGCTGGCGCAGAAGGTCAAGCAGATATCACCCTTCTAGCCGCTAGCACACCGCCAGCGCAGGCAGTGCTACTGGAACCGATTGCCGAAATGGGAAAGTTTTCTAACGCAAACTACCCACTCTCCCCATCTCTGAGATGCCTAGCTTAAGTCTTTTTTTCTAGGTGAATTTCGTTCGCAACAGTGCCCGATACCAATCTCTACGGGTTCCACCCGCTGTAGCAAGTACCTAGTGCGCCGCCATCGGTGGTTTCTTGAGTAAACCAGCACGCACCAGGCATTGCCAACGGCACGACACGCCCCCTTTGTGGCAGGGTGTTCGACGGTGGGACGTTTACGATTGTGGCTGCTCTTGAGGGGGGAAAACTCGATGCAACGTTGGTTGCCAGAGTGCGCTCGGTTGCAACTGAGCCTGTGGACGATTCTGCTAAGTGCTTTGGCGGGCACCTGCGCTGGAGTCGTGCAGAGTGCCGACTTCGCAATTGGCGGTGATCCGTTCGAATCGCCGACGACCATGGGGCCTAGCGTGTCTCAACCTGACTTGCTGTGGCAGTCGACCGTCAAAGGATTCTTGAGCGACACGGCCAACCCACTGCAACAAGCCATCTCGAATCCTGCCAAGCAACCCGTGGCGGCTCCCGCTGCTAAATCAACGCCTAGTACCACAGGTTCGAGTGCCCCTTCGCCGTTCAGCAAGTGGATCACTCCCCGCTCAAGTTCCAAAGATCGCGAATGCGGTTCCGCGTGCCCCCTCGATTCAAACCTCGATCGGCCCACGGAACTGCAACTCCGACTTCCCCCGGACCGCACCGCCGATTCTCCAAAAGCCGAGCTCAAATCGCAGACTGACCGCGTGCCGGAGATAGCCCGCCGCAGCTCCCCGCAACAAAGCTCTCCACAACAAGGTGTGTTGCGAAACCGTGGCAGGTCGATCGGCGAAATCCTGAATCCGGGCGAAACGGCTCTCGATACGAGCACCGACGAAGATCTTGATTCACAGAGCGAAGCAGAACAGAAAGCGACCCCCTTGCGGGCCTACCCGACGCCCAAGGCCGAAGCTGCCCCTCAGCAAACGCCGCCGAAAAAATTGCCACCGCTGACCCCGCAGCAGAAGTCGCTCCGCGACTTGGTGCGCCGCGTCTTGAAATACAATTACGAGCACCCGCTGAATACGCGCGATCGTAGCCCCTGGGAAATCATGCACGCAGCCTTGTCCTATGAAATTCACAGTCGCGTGCTCCAGGGTGGCCCAACCGGTCAACCCGTTTCAGCCGTGGGCTGGCTTTGTTTCAATCAAGATTGTCGGAAAATGAAACTCATGTATGTGAGCGACGAAGGAGAGCTCGAAGTTCGCGTGGGACCCGCGCTCCAGGGACATCGGGGTCAATTGCTGGCAATTTTGGCGCAGACAAGAGTGAGCAGTGAATATCCCATGTTGATCGATGGCCATGAACTGAAAATCAAAGACCTCATCAAAGCGGAAATGAAAACCTGCTACCCCCGCACGGAACTGACCTTTAAGCTCATTGGACTCATGCACTATCTGGAATCGGACACCCAGTGGGTCAACGACCAAGGCATGAATTGGAATATGCGGCGGCTCGTGGCCGAGGAGCTTAAGCAACCGATTCGTGGTGCCGCTTGCGGCGGAACGCACCGACTCTCGGGGCTCACCTTGTCCTACCAGACCCGCCAGACGCGGGGCGAAAAGGTCGATGGCGAATATCTGCAGGCTCAGCGGTTTGTCGCCCAGCATCAACTCTACGCATACCGGATGCAAAATCCCGACGGCAGTTTCAGCACCAACTGGTTCCAGGGTCCAGAGAATAAAGACGACATCGATCGCAAGTTGAAGACCACCGGGCACATCTTGGAATGGCTCCTGTATTCGGCCACGGAACGGGAACTCAATAGCCCGCGCACGACCCGAGCGGTGGTTTTCTTGGCGAATCTGATGCAGAAAAATCGTTATCGGGATTGGGAATCGGGGCCCCTAGGCCACGCGATCCACGCCCTGCTGCTCTATGATCGGCTGATGTTCTCAAAATACGATGAGCCCGCCGCCATGCCGGTGGCTCTGCGAGATTGATCGCCGACAGCAGCTGTGATTATTGCCGCAA
>CALMBE010000691.1 GCA_937860165.1 uncultured Planctomycetaceae bacterium | reverse complement strand
GAGTACCGCCGTGGCCATGGCACCCGCCATTGTGAAAAAGTCATTGGCCCTGCCACTCGGGGGTGATGGAAACCAAGGGCGCGAAGATGCTCACCGGAGATTTCACCCCCCAGGGTAAACTCACCCAACACCTCAAAGACGTGCGATTGATCCTCGACGAAGCCACCCGCGCGGGAATCTCGCTACCGGTATCGCAGTTGCATCGAGAACTGCTAGAAAAAGCCGAAGCCATCGGCTACGGCGAGCAAGACAACTCAGCGATTATCCGCGCGATTCAAGAGTCGAGAGCCCGAAGCTAAATGTCCGAGGATTTCATGTTTCAGTTGGTTCGGGAAGAATTCGACGACTTGAAATCACGATTTGTGATCTCCAGCGCAGCAAGTAATCAAGGGGCTTTAAGATCACAAATTGTGACCTTAAAGCCAGGCCGCTATGAAT
The DNA here is from genome assembly GCA_937860165.1 of uncultured Planctomycetaceae bacterium. Lineage (GTDB taxonomy): Bacteria > Planctomycetota > Planctomycetia > Pirellulales > Lacipirellulaceae > Bythopirellula. The sequence continues at coordinate 1,596 of CALMBE010000691.1, read as the reverse complement.
TCCCGGACACCCTCAATTATTTTGAACCACGACGACACGACGACACGACGAAAGACCAACAGTGCCTTCGAGTTACCCCTTTGATCGACAAGAATGGTGTGGTTTTCTGCTCAAAATGGGTCCTTGTATTAGTGCATTGTTGTTCTCAAAGTACCCGGTTCATTTTCTCTTTTTGGCCGTTGTGCCGTCGTGGTTTAACAATTTAGGACACTTCCAGTGCAAGTCAGGGGGTGACCGCCACCAGTTGCCTGAGTATAATCGCGGTTTACACCCAGTTACGTTTGTTTATCCCCAGGCTCACTCCCATGAAACTTTTCCGTGCTTGCCAGTTGTTGGTTGTTTCGTTGGTTCTTCCCTCGCTTGCCCAGGGGGCCGTGGATTTTGAATCCCAGGTTCTGCCGATTTTCACCGCGCAGTGCATCAAGTGCCACGGTGAAGAAAAGGCCCTTGGCAAGTTGCGGTTGCACACTGCCGCCGCCGTCCAGGAAAAGCTTGCCAACGACGCGCACCTCATCGTCGCCGGCGATCCCGCCAAGAGCGAGCTTTACGAACGGCTCGTCCTGCCGGTCAAGAACAAGAAACGGATGCCCAAGGGTGCCGACCCTTTGGCGCAAGAATCCCTCGCTCTGATCTCGACTTGGATCCAGGAAGGGGCGTCCTTCGGAGCCGTGGCGAAAGATGCCCAGCCTGCCGCTGCGAGTAACACCACTGCCCCCCCGGTGGCTTCCACCTACGTGTTGGTTCCTAAGCAAGAGGCCGTGCCACTGCCAGAAGTAGAGGCAGCCACCCAGGAAGCGATCGATCAGTTGGTGTCAGCAGGGGCCCAGGTGTTGCCGCTCTTTGCGGAATGCAATTTACTCGACGTGTCGTTTGCATTGGCCGCCGAGCCAGCCGACGACGAGGACTTGGCCCAGTTGGCCGAGGTTGCCCCCCAGATTTACTCGCTCAATCTCCGCGGAGCCAAGGCTACCGACGAGGGTTGGGCCAAACTTGCCAAGCTTAAGAATCTCGCGCATCTGAAGCTGGATGGTTCAAGCTTTTCGGACCCCTCGGCAATTCATCTGGCAGGGCTGGAGCGGCTGGAGTCCTTGAATCTCTACGGGACACAAGTCACGGATTCTGCCCTGGCATCCCTGGCTGGGCTCAAACACCTCAGCAAGATTTATCTTTGGAAAACGGGGGTCACTTACGAATCTGCCGAGGCGCTCGAAAAAACCCACCCTGGTATCCAGTGGAATTTGGGTTGGGATCACCCGGTTGTCGTTCGGAAGCGACTCGATCAGCAAAAGGGTGAATTCGCCGAACTTGTAAAGAATGCCGAGGCCGATACGGCCCTGGAGCAGAAAGAGTTGGAAGTAGCCAAGACTGCCGAAGCCGCTGCCAAGAAACGGCTAGAGGACTTGGAATCCGAACTAAAAACCCTCTCCGAGGGTGCGGGGGGCACAAAGCCTGCGGAAAAGCCGGAAAGTCCTAAGTGATTCCATGGTAATTGTTTAGGTTAAAATTCTTGCCCACTGTCGGTGCCGACCTTCTGGCTCTAATGCTTTGTCAAACCGAAAAATGAGGGTGCCATGGCCACGGCGGTACTCCGCTGTG
>CALMBE010000690.1 GCA_937860165.1 uncultured Planctomycetaceae bacterium | reverse complement strand
TCCGCTCCAAGCCATCATTGATGTGGCCAGAGAGGCCGATTTTTTCCGGTTCAACGCGGGCGAGTTCCCGCGGTCCAGATCGCATTTGCTCCTCTCGCACCTCGGGAAGCAGCAATCCAATCGTCGTGCCGACGATAGCAATCGAGGCACAGAGGGCTAACCAGGGTTTCATACCAGCCCAATTGGATTGTTGTGGAGTGGTCATCGCAGTGGTTCCTTGTGCCAGGGTAACGGGTTCCGGGGAGTGGGCGGCAGCGGCAGCGAGGATGCGCTCGGAGAGGTCGGGGGGTGTTTCACCGCCGACGATTTCCGCGAGGCCGCGGTCGATGAGTGCGTCGTGCCAATCGGGTTGTGTGTGTTCGTTCATGGTTGGGCCCTGCGATGCATTGCATCGCGGCTAGTGGGAGGAATGTAAAATGTGTGATGTGAAATAGCAGATGTGAAGAAAGGGGAAACCCAGGCGAGCCGTAAGCAGACCACACTTGTGGGTGCGGTGCCCTCGCCCGGAGTTTGAATTAACTCGTAACTCGCGCCTCGCAACTCCCTGCTCACATTCCTCTCTCGATACATTGTCGTAAAATATCTCGGGTCCGCCGCAGGAGGGTTTTCACGCCGTCGGGTTTCATGTCGAGTACGGTGGCGAGCTCTTCGCGGCTGCGGTGGTCTCGGTAAAAACCATCGATTGCCGCGCGGGCCCGGCCTTCGAGCTGGGCCAAACAGTCGGCCAGCGCCGCGAGAAACCCGCTGGTTCCCGGGGTGTCGACCGCCGTGCTCCACACCTGTTCCGCCGCCGCGAAGGCGACCGTGCTGACTTCGCGTCCCTGTCGGCGGCGGGCCTGCAAAAGTTGATTGCGGGCCACCGTGCGGAGGTACGCGGCAGTCTGTTGCGGAGAGTGCTCCACAAACGTCGACCGCACGACTGCCAGGAAGGTTTCCTGCGTGAGATCATCGGCATCGGCAGCCGAAGCCCCCAGATACCGCAAGTACCGCCACACGTCGGCTTGATATTGGTGGACCAACTGGGCCAAATCGGGCGGAGCCTGGTTCTGCATCGGTAAATCGCTCATGACGGCGGACATGCCAGATTAAGTGCCCAGAACGAGCGAAAAGGGTTCAGGGAAATAATGTGAAATGTCTGATGTGTGATTGATGATGTGAAGAAAAGGGGAAAACTCAGGCGAGCCGTAAGCAGACCACACAAGTGGGTGTGGTGCCCTCGCCCGGAGCTGGCAGGTCATGCCGGAACTTCGGTGTACCTTGTTCCGGCCTACAACTCGCAACTCCCCCCACATCATCAATCACACATCAGACATTTTACATTTCCGCTACTCCGCGAGCATCTCGTGGAGGCGGCTCAAGGCTCGGGAGATCTTCACGCGGGTGGCTCCGTCGGTTTTGCCGATTTTTTTGGCGATTTCTTTCGAGGTGAGACCCACTAAATAACGCATGCGGAGGACTTCGCGTTGGTCTTCGGGCAAGGTTTCCAAGGCGGCCAGCATCCGCAATTGCTTTTGGTCGCGGGAGAAGGCGGCGCTGGGGGTGGTCATGCTGGCAGCCAGCAGGTTGGCAAGGCCCGCGGCGTCGGTTCCGTCGGGGATCGCCGCTTCGCGGCTGGCGTCGCGTTTCTGGCTGGCGAAAAACTTGCGATGGGAGTCGATGACCTTCCGCTCGCAGATTTGAAACAGCCAGTGCAGCGGGTCCCAGGTCGAAAGATCGGTCTGGGGCAAAATGCGCAAAGCCTCCATGCTGGCTTCCTGGAGAATATCCTCGGGCTCGATTTTTTTCTGCAGTTGCGTGCCGATGCGGCTCCGGATGAACGCCAACAGGGCGGGTTGGTTAATTTGCAGAAATTCTACCAGCGCAGTTTCCTCGCCGGTTCGCAGCCGCCCCAGAATTTGGGTATCATGATCGTTCATAGTGCGGGGGGGAAAATGTGGGATGGGGGATGGGGGCTATGAGAAAAAGGACTGATCCTCTCACAAATCACTATTCACGACTTACATCTGCGGAACTGGGGAGCGCTAAACCGCAAGCGGTGGGGGAGCCTACCACTCGCAACTTACGACTTATGACTAACCACTAGCCACTTACCACTCACATCCCCATGACCACGCATCATTCTAGCCTAACGACCGGTGCTGCCCAGGGTGATGAATCACTGTGGGAACAGGTGGCTGTGGCGATTGACGGGCTTTCGGCGGCTTGGGAATCTCATTTTTCCGCTGGGGGGCCCGAGCCACGGATTGGCGATTTTCTCACAGGCGGCGACGAAAAATTCGCCAAGCTCGCCTTGCCGGAACTGGTGAAACTCGATCTCGAATACCGCTGGCAATATGGTCGCACACCTCATCGACTCGAACAATATGCCGACGAGTTCCCCCAACTTGGATCGGCAGACAACTTTCCCGTCGAGTTGATTCACGAAGAACTGCAAGTGCGGATGCAAAACGGCGACCGCGTGACCGAGGAAGAAATCCGCCAGCGGTTTCCGCGGCAAGCAACGGCCCTGTGCGAATTGGTGGGAGGGATGGCGGTCGCAGGTTCGCCCACCTGCACCTACTACGGTTCGACCGTGAAAAGCCATCACAAGGAACACGACAAAGCGGGGGCCCCTTCGGGGTTTGAAGAATTTGAATTCAACTTCGAGCCCGGGCAGGCGGTCGATGACTTTCAACTGCTGACCGAACTGGGGCACGGGGCCTTTGCCCAGGTCTTTCTCGCAAGGCAGATTTCGA
>CALMBE010000689.1 GCA_937860165.1 uncultured Planctomycetaceae bacterium | reverse complement strand
TGATTAACAAGGATTGATCAGGAGGACACTGGCAAAGCCAGTGGCACCCAAGTACAGATCATTCGTCACCGCGTGGGGTATAAATTTGGGAAACTGGATTCCCGCCTGCGCGGGAATGACAATTCTGAAACTGCTTAAGGCACTTAGTCGTTGCTCTTCTCGGGGGGTTTTACCCCGACACGTTCTTCGAGCACTTCGTACCACTTTTCGTCGGACTCGGGGCTCCCCTTGATCACGCCACTCTGAAACACCACTACCGGGAGCCCCAGATTGAGGACATTTAACTCGTTCGAATGGTCAACAATCATTTTCTTGGAATCGAGCTCAATCGACTGGTCAAGCAAAATTTGTTCCCCGACTAGATCAAGTGCCCGTTGCCGTGCGACGTGCAGCGGCGGGGCCTTTTCACCCTCCATGAGCCAATCGTGATACTCGGCAAAGTGCCGCGGGGACAACTTCCACACACCGTATGCGAATCGGGCATAACCGCACCCGTTGGCGTGCGAGACATGCTCGGCCTTGATGATCGGATTGCACTTGCGACTCAGTGGGAGGTGAAACACCACTACCCCCAATTGATCGCCATAGCGGTCCAAAGCTTTTTGAACAAAGGGATGCAGCTTGCGACAATGGGGGCACGTGTAGTCCAGAATTTCCACCACCATGTGTTCCGCCTCGGGATTCCCCAACACCGGCGAGCGATTGACATCGACTTTGCTTTTCAGACTCGAAAAATTCACGTAACGCGGTGCCCGATAGGTCGATTGTGGGGTGACCAATTTCTCCGCAGGAGAGGGCTGTTCAGTTGCGACCGGGGAATCTTCTTCCTTGGGTTCCACTTGCTTCTCAAGTTCCGTGTTCTGGACTTCTGCATTCGACGCTACAGGAGGAACCACTTTTTGTGTCGATTCAGCATCCTGCTTAGCTGGAGCGATCTCGACAACTTCCATCGTGGGTGGCGAGACTAATAGTTGGCCCGCGATCAAAGCCATCAATCCGCTCGCGGCAATTCCCAGTGCGATGCACATCGATCGCAGACTCATCGAAGTTGCCGCCGGGGGTTCACTCTGCGCGACGACACCAAAGTGCGACCGCATCTGGTCGAGGTTATTGGCCTGGCCAGGATCCAGAATCAACAAGAGTGTCGCTGCGAGAATCAGTCCCCCGCAGGTGTGTACCGCCAAACAATAGAGGCAGAATTGTTGCAGAACCAACACTTGCGTCCCCAGGAACCACAATCCCGCTCCGGCTGCCATCAACGCCAGGGCCACCAACCCAGCGGCAGCCCAGCTATTCGGTTTCCGAACCGCAGGCCAGCACAATCCCAGAATGCCCACATACACCGCCGCGCCAAACATGCTCACCGGCATTCCCAGCCATTTCGACCAACCACTACCCAGGACATCCTCGCAGTCGAGCCCTGAGCCTGCCGTGCAGCCGAGGACTGTTTCCTGTTGCCAAGTCACGTAAGTCAAATATCCCGACACTCCGAGCGCGATCGTGGCCAAGAGACCGATTGCCGAAACCAGTAGTTTGTGCTTAGTATTCATTGAACTTGAGAGGTGGATATTCCGAGACAACCGAGCGAATCGCCTGCTACTATCACATTGTTAATCCCTTAATTCTAGCATACGACTTAGTTCGGTTGAGCCGAAAAGGACGAACCTATGACTAACGAAACCAGCTATTTATGCGGTAATTGCGGGGAAGAAATCGTGGTCCCCTTGGACATTTCGCTACGCGGGGCCCAAGAGTATGTCGAGGACTGCCCCGTTTGTTGCCACCCGAATCTGCTTCATATCGAGATCGATTCTGACGGCCAAGTAAGTGTTGGGAGCGAGCTCGAGTAGTTATGATGGTAGCTGTTACATCCGTCTCATTCATTTTAAGGTGGGAATAGATTCCATGTCACAATCGTTGCTTACTCCAATTGGTAAGAAAGTCCAACTCTCTGATTTCGATCCCCGCTACACCTCTGGCGATTGGGACAAGGATTCTGCCGCCGAGAAAATCGAGACCAACACAGCTATTACGCGCGACTTGGCGTATCGCCTGTTCGCCGAGAATCGACGGGCGGTCTTGCTGGTGCTACAAGGAATGGACACCTCGGGCAAAGACGGCACGATTCGCACGGTACTCACCGGCATCAATCCGCAAAGCTGCCAGATTACTTCGTTTAAGGTCCCTAGTCAGGAAGAACTCGATCACGACTTTCTCTGGCGCATCCACCAGGCGGTCCCCCGCAGGGGCGAGATCGGTATCTTTAATCGGTCCCACTATGAAGATGTCCTTGTCGTGCGAGTTCATAAACTGGTTGCCGAAAAAGAATGGCAGTCTCGTTACGACCGCATCAACGAGTTTGAACAACTCTTGATTGAAGGGGGCGTTACGATTGTGAAATGCTTTCTTCACATCAACAACGAAGAGCAGAAGCAACGCTTGCAGGCCCGATTGGTGGATCCCACGAAACGATGGAAATTCAACAGTGGCGACCTGTCCGAACGCAAACTTTGGGACGAATATCAACACGCCTACGAAGACGTGCTAACGCTCTGCAACACGGCACACGCGCCTTGGCACATTATCCCTGCTGATCGCAAGTGGTATCGCAATCTCGTGGTGAGCGAAATCTTGCGAGAGCAACTCGAACAACTCGACCCCCAGTTCCCGCCCAGCGAGCCAGGAATCGAGAACCTGGTAGTGGAATGAAGCTGTGAGTGGTCAGTGGTCAGTGGCTTGTGAAATTCTTCTTGCTTACGACTTATGACTTACGACTGTAATTACTAAGTCGCAACTGACGACGGACCACTGACAACTGACCACTTCCCCCTTCAATTCCGTGTCGGCCCGCCGTTGGACTCAGTCCCGTTGAGATGACGGCGAAGATAGCTGGCGCGTTCGATATCGCGATCGGTCTTGTCCATCAATTCACCCGTGATTTTCTGCAAATGTGCTGGTTGGGAGTGAATGAACAGTTTGTTAATCGTAGGAATCGTCAAATCTGGAATCAAACCCAAGTTCACCCCCATTCGCACACTGGACAACAGGTGCATCGTTTCCTCGGAACTAATTGTCTGAGCAGTCCGCAAAATCCCAAATGCTCGACTCACCCGGTCGTGCAATGTTTCGTGGCTCTCGCGAATAAGAAAACCGCGAGCTTGGCGTTCATAATCGATCAACACTGGCACGATATCGCCAACCTTCGTGATGAGCTCTTCCTCGGTAAGCCCCAGAGTGATCTGATTGCTGATTTGATAAAAATCTCCCATCGCTTGGGACCCTTCGCCGTACAGTCCCCGCACGGCAAGGTTGATCTTCTGCAAACTCTTAAATACCTTTTCGATTTGCCGAGTTATCACCAATGCCGGCAAGTGCAACATCACGCTGACTCGGATTCCAGTCCCCACGTTGGTCGGGCAAGCAGTGAGGTAACCGAGCCGATCACTGAATGCGTAGGTGACATGTTCCTCGATCATGTCATCGAGGCGATTCATTTGTTCCCAGCCTTCACGAAGATTCAAACCACTTTGCATGACCTGCAATCTCAGATGATCCTCTTCATTGACCATCAGGCTAAACTTCTCCGCTGGATCAATCACCACGGCTCGCGAACCGTTCGACTCAGCCAGTTCACGGCTGATGAGTTGGCGCTCGACAAGGAACTGCCGATCTAATCGCGGAAGCCCTCCCACATCGATAAACATGGTGGTTTCCTGTAACCGCCCATCGGCCTTCAAGCTATCCACCGCTTTTTGAATCTGCTGTTCAATCGCAGCCAGATCCGACTCATTAGCACGAGACAGAAATGGGAAATCTGCCAGATTGCGCGCCAAACGGATGCGACTGCTAATCACAATATCGGACTCCGGGCCCGAGCCACGCAGCCATTCACCACTCGCATTCGCTAGTTCACTTAATTCCATGAAATACCACTTTGTGTCCTGAACGATGAATTACCAAAGTTGTCGCAATAAGAATTGTAACGCAGCTTCCACAAATGAGGGGAAAAGTAAACCGGATCGTCTGGCTCTCGTGGCAAGCCAATCGTCAAAGCAATAGTAATTGTTTCATAGGGAAATCCACTTATTTCTAGCCGCGCGACTCCGCCTCGATCTGACGAATCTCGTCTCGCAATTGCGACGCCCGTTCGTAATTCTCCGAAGCAATCGCTTCCTTCATTTCCCGTCGCAATCGAATCAATTGAGTTTGCTGATCGGCACCTTGAGGACAACGCTTGGGCACCTTGCCGATGTGATGCGTTTGATCGTGGATGTTCATTAAGAGTGGTTCGAGTTCTTGGGTGAAGAACTCATAGTCGTTGGGACAACCTAAACGACCTTGTTTGCGAAATTCCAAATACGTGATCGAACAAATGGGGCAACGTCGTTGATCGAGTCGAGCCAACTGATCGGCCGTCTCTCCCACAGCCAAGTGTTGGGCAAGCAACCCCGCCATGGCAGGCATGACTTCCGATGAATCATCCGCACTGGGTGCCAAGAATTTCTGCGCACAATCCTCGCATAGGTGCAGCTCCTTGGGCTTGCCATCGATCAGATCGGTAATATGAAATGTCGCCTGTCGGTCACACTTTTGACATTTGAGCATGTTCGTCTCGTGAACTAAAGAAAATTGGTATTTCTCGAAAAACTAGCATCGTTGGTGCTTGCTCTATTCAATATATTCGTGGCAAAACTCGGTTTAAGCAAGGGCGAACCTGCCAGACCAGATTCGAGTCTCAAGGATGCTCGGCAACGCGGGAACCGGATGGCACTGAGAATCGGCTCTGCTCCGCAGTTTCTACGGGGATTCTAGGGGGGATTGCCAAGGTGTCAAGTTCTCCCTGATCACTCCTAACGAACGGCGATGAGCGGATTTATCGAACGAATTGCAGCCGAGTAATACACCGTTGTTTGCCAAGGTGGTGAGTGTTAAGCTGTCACTCGAACGTGACACCCAAGGTAAGCACGCCCCCGGTCGACAAGGAATATTTTGCGATGAGCTATGCCCTCAGCTTTGATCGATTTGTCGAGCTCGCAACCGACGTGGATTACGTGCCGGTGTTTCGCCAATTGGTAAGCGACATGCTCACACCCGTGCAGGCCTTTCAACGCTTGGACCATTCGGCGGCTGCATGTTTGTTTGAGAGTGTCATCGGCGGCGAAAAGGTTGGCCGCTACAGTTTTCTGGCCAGCGATCCACTCATGTGGATCGAAGCCCAGGGGAATCTCGTCCGCGTTGGTTCGCAAAATAGTGGAGGCCAGCAATCCGCCTCCCAAGAATCTGACTGGCAGATTGACTCCTTCGAGAGCTCGAATCCTTTCGAAACTCTCCGCTCGGAAGTTCGCAAAATGCGCGTCGCCCATCCGCAGGAGCTCCCGCCATTTATCGGAGGCGCAGTCGGATACGCCGGATACGATACCGTGCGCTACGTGGAACACCTTCCGCATCCGCCCCACGATGACCGTAACCTGCCCGACCTGTGGTTCGCGTTGTTTGACCACATGGTAGTTTTTGACCATGTACAAAAAACCGTTATCGTCTTGGCACTGGCAGAAGTAACCGACAAGAGTACGAAGGCGCTTCGCCAAGCCTACGCAACTGCCGGCGGAAGAGTCGATCACTTGGTCAATCAATTATCGCAGCCGAGCGAACCACTACAGATGACTGATATTTGCCTCGAGGGCGAGGTCTCGCTCGAGTACCAATCCAATCTTTCGCAAGCGGAATTTGAATCCGCGGTCCGCAAGTGCGTGGAGTACATTCGCGCAGGAGATATTTTCCAAGTTGTCATTAGCCAACGTCTGCAATTGCCCTTTCAAGCCCATCCCCTGGAACTTTATCGCACGTTGCGTGTCGTGAATCCCAGCCCCTTTATGTTCTACTTACGCACGCCTAAAGTCACCTTGGTAGGAAGCTCACCGGAAATCATGGTCCGCGTGGTGAATGGCCAAGTGACGGTGCGACCTCTTGCCGGGACTCGTAAGCGAGGAAAAGACGAAGCCGAAGACCTCCGCCTGGCGGAAGAATTGTTGGCTGATCCCAAAGAATGCGCGGAACACGTTATGCTCGTTGACCTGGGACGCAACGATGTTGGGCGCGTTGCCAAGTATGGCACCGTAGAGATTTCCGATGTGATGGTCATCGAGCGCTACAGCCATGTGATGCACATCACTTCTAACGTTACGGGCCAATTGCGGGATGATTGCGACGCCTTCGATGCGCTCTCCGCCTGCCTGCCGGCTGGGACCGTATCGGGGGCTCCCAAGGTCCGTGCAATGGAAATCATCGACGAGATCGAACCCAATCGACGGGGCCCCTATGCGGGGGCCATCGGCTACATCGACTTCGCGGGCAATATGGACACCTGCATTGCCCTTCGCACGGTCGTGATTCTTGAGAACACGGCCTATATTCAAGCCGGTGCCGGAATCGTTGCCGACAGCATTCCCGAGCAAGAATATCAAGAAACGCTCAACAAAGCCCGCGGATTACTCCAGTCGATTGAAATCACCCAGCAGCGATTGAAGTAGCTATACTATACTCCGCGCGGGGCTAAATGACACATTTCGCCGAGTCACAACTTTTCATAA
>CALMBE010000688.1 GCA_937860165.1 uncultured Planctomycetaceae bacterium | reverse complement strand
AAACCTTCCTCGTCTGAAGATCCAGATGACCTTCTCGATGGAATGCCAGACTTGGTGTGGGGAAACGAAGAGGACACGGCAGTTGACACTGAAGTTGACACTGAGGAGTCCAGCGAACCCGAAGAAATCGAGGAAACCGATGACGCCAACGCCCAGGGGTTGCAACCCCTGGGCGTTCCCGGGCCAGCTTTACAAACACCCACGGAGCAAGAACCGGCAGTCGAACCGGCTCAGCCCACTGAGCCTGCTAAGAAAGAAGAGATCACCACCCCTCAGCCGCAAGTACCGCTGTTTAAGTTTCCCGAACCTCGTAGTGAAAAACCCACGCTGCCCACACCCGCGCCAGCCCCAAATCCGTTTGCGCCCCCTCCCATTCCCAACAGCGCTGCCGAGTCATCGACTGCAACATCGCCGACCCCGGCCTCCACTTCGGACCGGAGTTCCACCTGCGAGTTCGTGGCCGATTCGCAGTTCCCCTCGGCATTTACATGTGCCAAATGCCATGAAAAGCAGTTCGAAGAGTGGAGCTTGTCGAGCCATGCGTATGCTGCCGTTTCGCCGATGTTCCATAAGTTCGAGCAAAAGATCAACGACCTTTCGCAGGGGACCATCGGATACTTTTGCTATCGCTGCCACACCCCCCAAGGCGTCAGCATGGGAATCTCACGGGCAACCCCATTGTGGGACCTTCCTCAAGTTGCCCGCGAAGGGGTCACTTGCATCGCCTGTCACCGAGTGAATCAGCGCTACGGCAAGGTGAATGGCGAGCGGAGAATCGAACCTGGCGGTATCTTTGACCCCATTTATGGACCGATTGGTGGCAGTGGGGTTGCTGAAACCATTGCCCGCCAGAGTGAATTCAAAGTAAAAACATCGCCCCTGGAAACAGGTCCCGGCCAAGAAATCCATACAGCGGGAGTGTGTTTCGACCAATTGTCGAAACCCGAGTTCTGTGTATCGTGCCATCAGGTGGCGGTTCATCCAGGGATCAAACTCGAAGTCGTGTGGGAGCAATACCGTGCCTCGCCCGCCTGCAAGAAAGGGATCTCTTGCCAGGATTGCCACATGGGCCGCATCCCAGGGGTTCCCAGTGGTTACGAAGTGGGCCCCGCCGCGGTAGTCAATAACAAATCCGTGAACGAGAACCGCCGACACGGCAACCACTTGTTCTATGGTCCCGGCTATTCGATTGCCCACCCGGGTGTTTTTCCCCACAACAAAGATGCCTTGCGGTGGTCGATCCAGGATTGGTTGATGTTCGACTATCGGGCTGGCTGGGGAACCGAGGATTTTGAAAAGCAAGTCGAGGACGGGCTGATTCGCATAAACTTCCCGAGTGTGTGGGCCGAGGCCGACGACCGCTTCGATGCCCGCAAAATTGTCGAAGCCAATCTCAAAAAACTCAACGCCAAGAAACTGAGTCGCCAACAGGTCATGGAAAACGGCTCGCATGTCGATGGTCCGTTCTTTGAAACACGACCGCAGGTGGGACAAGATTTGCGCCTCCACTACGTGGTAACGAATACCAACGAAGGGCACAACATGCCCAGTGGATCGCTCGGCGCGCAGCCCCAATTGTGGGCCAATGTCGTGCTTCTCGGTCCCCGTGGGCAGCGGCTGTGGGAGTCGGGTTATACCGATCGCTGGGGGGACATAGCCGACATCCATTCGGTCGATGTCCGCAATAAAGTGGTCCCTTACGACTGGCAGTTGTTCAACTTGCAGACGATGTTTCTCATCACCGGTGCCAAGGGAACCGACCGTGAGTTTTATTTGCCGGTGAATTTCGACATCGATCAACTCCCCTACATTCGCCCTGGGGCGCAACCGATTTCGGTAATCAACCACCCGCCGTTCATTCGGATGGAAGGTCGTTCGCTGGCTCCGCTGGGGTCGCGCAAGGCCCCGTATCGCATTCCTGCGGAGTTGATGCGAGAACCCGGCTGTTACCGCTTGTCGTTCCGCATGAGGATGCGAATCCAACCGATGTATTTCATGCGATTCTGCGACGCAACCATGGAGATGCAACGTGCCATGAATGAATGGATCACTGAGTTTCATCAGTCCTCGTTTGAGTTTGAGGTGAGGTGAGGAGGAAAGGATAGAGGATGGAAGGGACAGGGGGAGGGGGGAGAAAAGAGGCTAGAGGCTAAGGCTAAGGGCTAGTGAATTACTTCCTACTTCCTACTTCCTACTTCCTACTGAGAACTGAGAACTGAGAACTGACAACTGACAACTTAAACCAATTCTTCCCAATGCGATTCAACTTCGGCATCAATCAAACCTTCTCACTCAGCCGTGCATTATGCATGTTGCTGGCGTGGGTGTTCTGCTCGATGCTGCAACCCACGGCAGAGCGATCTTGGGCTGCGGAGTTGTTCGCGGCTCCTAGAACTCAAGCGATAGCAGAAACTTCCGAGGCAAAACCCTCGGACCAAGGTTGCTATCTGCCGCCGGTAGCCGATCTGG
>CALMBE010000687.1 GCA_937860165.1 uncultured Planctomycetaceae bacterium | reverse complement strand
AAGTCTAAAATTCCCTCTCATCCCACCCAGAAAACCCATGCAAACTATTTTCTTATCTCGGATATCACTCTGCTTCGCCCTGGTTGGTACCGGGCTGCTGAGTGGCTGCAGCGATTCAAAGACCGACCCAAGTACCCCTGGTGAAGCTTCCGCTACCGCGAGCGAAAGCATTCGGATCGATGGATCGAGTACCGTGTTCCCCATCTCCATGGCTGTTGCCGAAGAATTTGGCGACAGTCATCCCGATGTGAAAACTCCTGTGGTGAGTGCCTCGGGCACAAGCGGTGGTATGAAGCAATTCACCACCCGCGAGATTGATATTTGCGATGCTTCGCGTGCCATGAAAGATCCAGAAAAGGAAGCCTGCACCGCGAACAAAGTCGAATACCTGGAGTTCACCGTCGCCTTCGACGGCATGGCCGTTGTTGTGAACCCCGCCAATGACTGGTGCGACTGCATCACCGTGGAGCAGCTAAAAAGCATTTGGCGACCCGAAAGCGACGAAACCGTCACTAAGTGGAGCGATGTCAATTCCGATTGGCCAGACGAAGAACTCAAGCTTTACGGTCCGGGCACAGATTCCGGCACCTTCGAATACTTCACCGAAGCGATCTGTGGCGAATCGCGGGCGAGTCGATCGGACTACACCGCCAGTGAAAACGATAACGCCTTGGTTCGCGGCGTGGCTGCCGACAAGGGAGCACTAGGATATTTTGGTTTTGCTTACTATGCCGAGAACAAAGAACGCCTGAAACTCCTCTCTGTCAAGAATGGAGACGATTGCGTCGAGCCCAGTGAAAAAACAGTTCGAGATGGCACCTACTTCCCACTCTCAAGACCCCTGTTTATTTACGTGAACAAGGATTCTCTCAAGAGGCCCGAGGTTGTTGAGTTTATTACCTATTACCTCGAAAACGCCGGGCGACTGTCGAAAGAAGTAGGGTACGTGCCAATTACAGACGAAGTGCAGGAAAACAATACAACGCTCCTGAAAGAAGCCTTAGATTCCTGGAAGAAGAAATGAGACTAGTGGTTTTTCAAAGCGTTATTTTGGGGTGCCATGCTCACGCTGGTACTCCGGCGTGGGCATGAGAATCGCCGAACAAGCATGGCCACGACGGGGTACCGCCGTGGCCATGGCACCCTAATTTCGGTTTGACAGTGCATTAGTCTTTAGGTTACCGATTGAACATCAACCCAGGTTCGTGATCACGATGTCGAATCTTACCACGGCACCACACTTGTCGAAAATCGCTTTGCCGGGTGCGAAGCTGCGCACCTATTGGGAACATTGCATTCATGGGATTCTCCTGGCATGTGCTACGATTTCGATTATTACGACCATCGGGATCGTGGTCATCTTGCTGGTGGAATCTCTTCAGTTCTTTCGCGAAGTTTCCATCATTGAATTTCTGACCGGGACTAAGTGGTCCCCACTGCTGAAACCTCAGCATTATGGAATCCTACCGCTGTTTTGCGGTACTTTCCTGGTAACGGCAGGTGCGGCCCCGATTGCTATCCCCGTCGGCCTGGGGACTGCCGTGTTTTTGAGCGAATATGCGACCCCCTGGTTGCGAGATGTGACCAAGCCCGTGCTGGAAGTTTTGGCGGGGGTCCCTTCGGTTGTCTTCGGTTACCTCGCGGTGGTACTTGTCTCTCCTCTGATCAAGGCCATTTTTCCCAGTGCCGATATTTTCAATGCGGCAAATGCCTCGGTCGTTGTCGGTTTCATGATTCTGCCGACGATTGTTTCCATCAGTGAAGATGTCCTCCGCTCCGTGCCGCGTTCCTTGCGCGAGGCGGCCTACGCCTTGGGTGCCACCAAGCTGGATGTTACCGTGGGTGTGGTAGTTCCAGCCGCCATGTCGGGAATCATGGCTTCTTTTCTGCTGGCTATCGCGCGTGCCGCTGGTGAGACGATGGCCGTCACCTTGGCTGCGGGAGGTACTTCCAAATTGACGCTCAATCCCCTGGAAAGTATACAAACCATGACGGCTTACATTGTTCAAGTAGTTCTGGGGGATACTCCCGCTGGTACTCCCGAGTATCGTACGATCTTTGCCGTGGGACTAGCCCTCTTTATGTCGACACTGGTGCTCAACGTATTAGCGCAGTGGATCTTGACTCGGGTCCGGGAGAAATACGAATGAGTGTTTCCAAGTATTCAGAAGGTCGGCCCTACGCGAAAATTGCTTCCCAAGCGTTTGCGCTCGCTTGCGGACTTTGCACTCTATTGAGCGTGTCGGTCCTCGTCCTCCTGCTGTGGAATATTTTTGGCTTTGGCTGGTCTTCCCTGAGCTGGGATTTCGTCACCAGTTGGCCATCGCGGTTTGCGGCTAAGAGCGGAATTTGGTCGGCTCTGATTGGCAGCCTCTATCTCATCGGAGTGACGGCACTATTTTCAGTCCCCATCGGAGTGGGCGCCGCAATTTATCTCGAAGAATACGCCCCGCCTAGTCGCTGGCGAAGTCTGGTGCAAATCAATATCGCTAACCTCGCCGGAGTTCCCTCGATCGTGTACGGAATCCTTGGCTTGGGATTGTTTGTGCGGATGATGCACCTCAATCGCGGCGTCCTGGCTGGTGGGTTAACGCTTACACTCGTCGTCCTGCCGATTATTATTCTCTCGTCGCAAGAAGCATTGCGTGCCGTGCCGAGCACGATTCGGCAGGCCTCCTATGCCTTGGGAGCCACGCGGTGGCAAACCATTTGGCATCAATTGTTGCCTATTTCACTTCCAGGCATCCTGACGGGGGTGATACTCTCGCTGTCGCGCGCCCTGGGCGAAGCGGCACCCTTGGTGGTTATTGGGGCGGCTACGTTTGTTCGCTTTACCCCTAAAAACTTGATCACAGACGACTACACCGCCTTGCCGGTTCAAATTTTCAATTGGACCGAACAGCCCCAGGTAGCATTTCATGAAATCGCGGCAGCAGGAATTATTGTGCTCCTGACGGTCTTGATTGCCATGAATGCCTTGGCGGTGATTCTGCGACAGCGGTTTAGCAAGAAGGTCCGTTGGTAGTGCCAATCCGTTCAACTGTTTGAAAGCAAAGTGAACTACAACGATTTCTTGGAAGCAACTTTAGATTCGACAATTATTTCGAGAAGCGATGTGGTAGACGACGAGGAAAAACCTATGAGTGAAGCCATCTCCCCGAGGGTTCCCCTTCGCGTTGCCCCTCGCGCATTGCCCCGCGTACCTACCGGGCAGGATCACGAAGATCTTACGAAGCATGGGATCAAGGTCACGGCTGCCGATGTCAACTTTTTTTACAGTGAACACCAGGCCCTGTATGGGATCAATCTCGCCGTTCCCAAAAATTGCGTCACGGCACTAATCGGTCCCTCCGGCTGTGGAAAAAGTACCTTCTTGCGTTGCCTGAACCGCATGAACGACATGATCGACGGAACTCTGCTGCGAGGCAAGATTCTGCTCGACGGCGAAGATATTTATCAACGTGGCACGGACGTGGTCGAGTTGAGAAAACGAGTCGGAATGGTGTTTCAAAAGTCGAATCCATTTCCCAAAACTATCTACGAAAACGTGGCCTACGGACCTCGCGTCGCTGGAGTCAAGAAGAGCGTAATTCTCGAGGAAATCGTCGAAAAGTGCTTGCAGCAGGCGGCTTTGTGGGACGAAGTGCAAAGTCGCTTGAACGATTCCGCCCTGCAATTATCTGGCGGACAACAACAGCGCCTGTGCATTGCCCGGGCCTTGGCCACGGACCCCGAGGTGTTGCTGATGGATGAACCTGCCTCGGCACTTGATCCGAAATCGACGGCAGCGATTGAGGATCTGATTTTTGAACTGAAAGACACCTACACGATTGTGATTGTTACCCACAACATGCAGCAAGCCGCCCGAGTCTCCGACCAAACGGCTTTCTTCTACGAAGGCCACTTGATCGAAGTAGGTCGCACTACCGACATGTTTACCCACCCCCGTGAAAAGCGCACGGAAGACTATATTACTGGCCGATTTGGCTGAGAGAATTCTGATGTCAAAACATCTCAACCGAGATCTTGAAGCTCTCGAACAAGAATTGTTAGCCCAATCTTCGATCGTTGAAAAAATGATTCTGGGGGCTTGTCGCGCCATGACCGAAATGCGCGTCGATCATTACTCGCAAATCATCGAAGACGAAGGCATCATTGATCGTGGAGAAGTACGAATCGAGGAAGAATGCCTCAAAATTCTGGCGCTCCATCAGCCCGTCGCGGTCGATTTACGGCGGGTTGCTACCGTCCTCAAAATCAATGTCGACCTGGAACGAATTGCCGACTTAGCGGTCAACCTTGGCGAACGGGCGCAATCACTCGTGAACTTCCCACTTTTTCCCTTTCCAAGTCAATTGGAGGAAATGGTAGGGTTCTCGACCTCAATGGTCCGCGATGCCCTGGACGCCTTTGTGAGATTGGACGTCGACCTCGCACGCGATGTTTGTCTGCGAGACGAGCAAGTCGATGAACTGAATCGGCAAATTATCGATGACTTGCAGGACTTGGTGAGAAACCAAACGGGGGATATCGAACCTGCATTGCAGTACTTTTCCGCTTCACGTCATATCGAACGCATCGC
The DNA here is from genome assembly GCA_937860165.1 of uncultured Planctomycetaceae bacterium. GTDB lineage: Bacteria > Planctomycetota > Planctomycetia > Pirellulales > Lacipirellulaceae > Bythopirellula. The sequence goes on along the minus strand of CALMBE010000687.1, from coordinate 2,669 downwards.
CGATCATGCCACCAATATTGCCGAAGACGTAATCTATCTTGTTGACGGAGAAATTGCGCGTCATCGGCATAAATATTTATCATCCTATCCTTTGGATTAAAGTTTAATGACTAAGGCCAGCGTGTTAATTATCGAAGACGACGCTTCACTCGGTGAAGTGCTCGAATACAATCTCCGCCAAGAGGGCTACGACGCACAACTGGCCCGGGATGGCCAACAAGGTTTGCGCGAAGCCCGGCAGAAATCCCGTGATTTGATTGTATTGGACTTGATGTTGCCGATGATCGACGGATTGGAAGTCTGTCGCCAACTGCGTTCAGACCCAGCCACCCAAGATGTGTCGATCCTGATGCTGACCGCGCGCAGTGAGGAAAGCGATGAACTGATTGGCTTTTCCGTGGGAGCGGACGACTACGTCACGAAACCATTTAGCGTGAAGGTCTTGCTCCAGCGGATCAATGCCCTGCTCCGCCGGAAGGAACAAGGCAATCTGGATCGCGAGATCATGGTTAGCCAAGGAATCATGATCGATCGGCGGCGACATCGGGCCATGGTCGGCGAGAAGCCCCTCGATTTGACTCCGAGCGAGTTCGGTTTGCTCACGGCTTTTGTTCGGCAACCAGGTCGGGCGTTCTCCAGAACCGAGTTGATTGACGTTGCCCTGGGAGACGATGCAATCGTTCTCGAGCGGACGATCGACGTACACATCCGGGCGTTGCGAAAAAAACTCGAATCCCACGCCGATCTCATCGAGACGGTACGGGGCATCGGCTACCGCATGCGCGACCCAGCAGACATCTTGAGCGCTTGAACTCACGTTGTGAGCGGACTGAATTGCTCAGAGCTCGATCTCTGGAGGAATCGGCGGTTCGCTGGGGACGGAGGTTTTTTCCGCAGAGATGCCCCCTGAACAAAAGCTGTGTTCGCAGCCGCAGCAGCCCAGAAACACGCTATTCTGAAAGCCACAACTCATCGTGGGACAACACATCGTGTCGTAGTACCAACGCATCACACCGACATGATTCGAGAGGCTCAGGTCCACGATGCCCACTATTGGGTGATCTCCGTCGACCTGATAATTCCGAACCCCTTGATAACTGACTTGGTCCCCATAGCCGCTGATTCCGGGAGACCAATAGTTCTCAACGACACAAGCATGCCGACAGGCAGCTAGGTTGCAGAACAATTCTTCGTGAAAGTTTGTCGGAGGATCGAGTAACGTGAGTTGCGCAAACGGTCCGCAATCGCTCATACAACAAGCAGCCTGTGCTGCTACCACCGTTCCCAGGCTATGAGCAATGATTTGAGTTCTCCCTGGGATCACTCCGCGGGCTCGCAGGGCGGCAGCCAACATGCGTCCCTGACAATGTCCGATTCGAAGAGGCTCATCATTAAAGGGCGAAACTCGAACGGCATTCCAGTCCCAACTCAGAATGTTGTAGCTATCGCCACAACGGCACTTGAGGGATTCCGCACCAGCGCAACCAAATGTCGTGTGAATTTTATTGGGCAGCGGATTCCAGCCGTGGGTGATCACGATCGTCGGCTTGCAAGGGTCGATGGGGTCACAAGGGCGTGCCCCGCAAGAGTAGTTCAGCAAGACCCCATGTCGGTCAATGCCACCTTTTTGCAGTACAGCAGTATTCAGCCCACAACCTGACAAAAAAGTCAGGCCCAGGAAAATACCGGGCAAAATTAAACGTGCGTTGTCCATCCTTGGACCTGGCAAAGTGTATGCTTTGTGGCGATCGTAGCACCAAGAACTGCGGGTCGGGTAATTTGTAGCAGCCCAGATTCCACGAATCGGTAGGTTTGTACTACACGTATCGACGATCCTGGGATACGCTCTCCAGCAGAGTCTTACGAATGTTAAAAGTCCAATGATGGAATCGATCAAGAGGTTGACGAGGTAAATTATGGCTCGCAAACAAAATTCTTTTACCGGCTTCCCCCAAGAATTGGTCGTCTTTCTGCGAGATCTCGCTCGACACAACAACCGAACGTGGTTCATGGCGAACCGCGAACGCTATGAAACGTATGTTCGCGGACCGGCATTAGAATTTATCGCGGCGATGGCGTCTCCACTCGCCAAGATTTCGCCCCATTTTCTTGCACTACCAAAAAAGGTGGGGGGATCTCTGATGCGCATCCATCGAGACGTACGCTTCTCCAAAGACAAGCAGCCCTACAAAACCAATGTCGGTATCCAGTTTCGGCACAGTGCGGGTGTCGACGTGCATGCCCCCGGTTTTTACTTCCACATCGACCCACGGGACGTATTTCTGGGTGCGGGGGTGTGGCATCCCGACTCGCCGAGTCTAGCACATATTCGGCAAGCCATCGACGAAGACCCCGCGGCTTGGCGGAAAGCCAGCACGGGAGGCAACTTTGTTTCGCGATTCGAGTTGTCCGGCGAAAGTCTCAAACGGCCTCCGCGTGGTTACGGGGCAGAGCATCCGCAGATTGTCGACTTAATGCGAAAAGATCATATCGCGATTTGTCGATTGGACCACGAAGCGATCTGCGAGCCTGAGATCGTTGCGCACACAATCGAGGCCTACCGAACTACAAAGCCGTATGTGTCGTTCCTCTGCAAATCGCTGGGCGTGAAGTTTTGAGGGGGTTGCCCGTGGTCAGTTGCGAATTAATTCCTTCCATTCCCCTTCCAG
>CALMBE010000686.1 GCA_937860165.1 uncultured Planctomycetaceae bacterium | reverse complement strand
CGCGGCTAACGGCTGCCGTCGAAGAGAATGTGTTAGTTCAACTCGAAAACCTCCGGACTCATCCTTCCGTGGCCGCGGCGGTGCAGCGTGGTGATGTAAAACTTCACGGTTGGGTATACAAGCTCGACACGGGGAGAGTCTTCGCCTTTCAACCAAGTGAAGGTCAATTCTTACCTATCGAGGAGTCCAGCGACACTTGTGCTGAGATTCGGGCACACTTACCTGCCATCTGATTCAATCTGTGAAATCGACAACATGAAATTCGCTGAAATGAAAAACGATTTGTTGGCTTCGGTCGTCGTTTTTTTGGTGGCCTTGCCACTGTGCATGGGTATTGCCATTGCATCTGGTGCTCCGGTCGCGGCTGGCTTAATCTCCGGGATCCTGGGCGGAATAGTCGTGGGTTCGCTGGCGGGGTGTCCCTTGCAAGTCAGTGGACCAGCAGCGGGCTTAACCGTCATCGTGTATCAAATTGTCAATGAGTTGGGACTCGAAACACTCGGTTTAGCTGTGTTACTTGCCGGCATGATGCAGATGGCTGCCGGTTTGTTGAAGTTAGGACAATGGTTTCGAGCGGTGTCGCCTGCCGTTATCCAAGGAATGTTGGCCGGCATCGGATTCTTGATTCTGGCAAGCCAATTCCATGTGATGATCGACGATAAACCCAGCGGAAGCGGAGCTCACAATTTGGCCTCAATTCCCCAAGCCATTTGGAAAAGCCTCGTGGTCCCCGAATTCGCTCCCCAAGAGGTCCGACAGATGCGTTCTCACTTACTGCGCGAAGTGGGAGAATTGCACCGCCGTCAAATCAACCTCCGCCAGCGACTTGCTGAACATGTCCCGCATGAAGTTGGAGAAGCCACGCCGGAAAAAAGAGTATTAAGCAAACCTACATTCGATTTGAAGGAACTCATCGCGCAGCAGCAACTGGCCGTGGAAGGGATGGCTACAATCGCCCAGAGCGTAGGAGAGTTTGAACGCAGTATCGAACCCAATCTGCGCTCGAAACGAATCGTGAACGCCTCCGCCAACGCTGTTGAAGAGTCCAAAGCGGCACTGACTGCTATCGAGTCCTCGGAACTGACTGTGGCTCTCCGCAGCCAGGATGAAAGTATCGCTTCTTTGAACGGTTTGCAGGCAAGCTTAAAGAATCACCACCTGGCAGGAGCACTTGGCATTCTTACGGTGCTCACTATCTTACTTTGGAAATGGCTCGCACCCCAGCGACTTAGAATGTTGCCCGCTCCCTTGGTAGCCGTCATCGTGGCAACGATCGTGGCAAATCTTTTGTCTATTCCCGTTCTCTATGTCGAGTTGCCCAATAGCCTTTGGGAAGATGTCCGGCTACCTAATTCCGACTTATGGGCCAATGCACCTTGGACAGAACTCGTCAAAGTGGCACTTTTGATGGCCGTCGTAGCCAGTGCCGAGACCCTGTTGTGCGCCACGGCGGTCGACCAAATGCAACAAGGACCTCGCACCAACTATGACCGCGAGTTATTCGCCCAAGGAGTCGGCAACACTCTTTGCGGCTTAGTGGGGGCGCTCCCTATGACGGGTGTTATCGTCCGCAGTTCCGCGAACATTCAAGCGGGGGGCACGACGCGGCTCTCAGCAATTTTACATGGTGTGTGGCTCTTGGTATTTGTAAGCGCACTGGCATTTCTGCTGCGGATGATTCCCACTTCCAGTTTGGCAGCAATGCTCGTCTACACGGGCTACAAACTAATCAACGTCAAGGCATTGGCGGAACTTCGCAAATTTGGCTGGGGAGAAGTTGCGATCTATGCTGCCACTGTGGGAACCATCGTTTTCACCGACTTGTTAACGGGAGTATTAGTTGGTGTGGCCATGTCGGCTGCAAAATTGCTTTACACGTTCTCTCACTTAAAAGTGAAACTCGACTTGGCAACCAATGGCAAAGATTCGGCCACACTCAAGCTTAACGGAGCAGCTACCTTTCTTAGGTTACCTCAACTGGCAGGTGCGCTGGAAAAAGTACCCTCCGGGGCCACACTCCATGTCGATTTCGAGCATCTCGATTACATCGACCACGCTTGCCTAGACCTTCTCATGAACTGGGCCAAACAGCATGAAGCGACCGATGGTAAACTCGAAATCGATTGGGGCCAGTTGCATGGGCGTTTCTCGAAGTGAGTTCGACTCACGACGCAATCGACTTCTGACCACTACCTCAATCACCGTTCTGACCGCGAATGATCTCCTGTTTGCCCTGATGAGCTAGAAACTCTTCATTGCCGACCTTCTCGAAAGTGGCAAGAAAGCGGCGGGCCTCATCGAGACGCGCGCGATCCTCGCGCGACAGGCGCCACGAAAAAAGGTGCACCGCTCGCAAGCTCGTGGCACTGGCATCGACCTTGCGACGAATTTCAACCGGGACGACACCGTTTTTCTCAAGCGCGGAGTTCAGTGCCAGCCGTGGCCCCGGGGGGGGCGAACTATTCATCAGTGTGTTCAACTGCGTCGACCAATCGGTAAACTCCCGATAGCGAGCCAGAGTGTTAGGATCATCCGCAGGAATCGTTGCCACCTCGTAGGTCCACAGTTCACTCTGCATTGTCAGCTTACCCGACTCCCCATCGAACGTTTCTTCAAATGTCGGATTGGCTGAAAATTTTAAGAGCGGGTCCTTCTGCTCGGCAGCCCATTTGGATAGCTTCTCGATAAGCCCGGCAAGTCGCTCGGTCGAAATCTCAGTTCGTTTCTCTGTTTTCAGATCTAAGAGAATAAATTGTCCCTCGTGGGCTTTGGCAGGTGCACGAAAGATTGCAATCTGTTGGGTTTGATCGACGAAATCAAAAACTGCATTCGCATCAAAGAGTGTAACCGTATGACTCAGGGGTGTTTCTTCGCCGTCGGCGAAGACCTCAGTATCAATTCGCATCTCCTGGGCGGACGTCCTCGCCGCCCAGCTCCATGAAATACTGAACAAAATAAGCATGAACCAGTTTCGGAAGTGATGCTTCTTGAAGGTAGTTGCCATAACGATTTTCTCACAATTGTGGGTAAGTTTCTGGGCTCGTTCGCCGCGGGAGGTAAAGAATACGTCGATTCTCTACTAGGGTAAACAGCGGTTGAGCAGCCCGCTGCTAGCGGCCGTAAAGGGCGAGATATAGGGACTGAGGAGTGGGGAAAGACAGGGGCGGAAGGAAAAACGACGAACCTCCCAACATTAGTCGTGGGTGCGAAGCCAAAAGGGGAAGGCAAAGCTGATGAAAACCAAACGTAACTCGCAAATGTCCGCCGACCAACCTATCCCCTCAGTTGCACGAAGCCCCAAGCGTCGGTACTCTGAACAAAGTCACTTGCCCTCGTAGCTCAGGGGATAACTCCGAGCTTGTGACGGAACTCCATTGCACGGCTTGCATTTCGGGTTCGCAGCAGGGCAAAAAAAATGCCCCAGAATGCCCCCAAATGCCCCGCTTTGATGGCTGGAAATTGCCACGGAAATTGCCAACTCAAGGCGAAGGCAGACTTGATGAACCCTTCAATCGTTGCCTAATCAACCCGCTCAAATCTCAGATCTGTTGGAGCTGGTCAAATGTGGACATCTTTACTTGTCCGCTAACCTCATCCCAAGCGATGAGCATCGGCACGGGGTTTCGGAAGATTACCCACCCTTCAATTGACGAGGCTTGGGACAGCGCCACATGCGTTGCCACGGCGTCGGCTCGCTCGCGGAGAACGTCGCACCGATCCCAGAACGCTCAACATACTTTGGGATCGTAATAGGACTGCTGTACGTCAGACGTACGCCATCATTCCCAGCGGACGTACGCCACACCGTACGCCCAGTCGTACGTCAATCTCGTTGTGGCATACGCCACCAAGTTGCGATGGCATACGTCATCACTTGCCGGCCATCGGCAATGACGTACCGCAAGAGCTGCCAACCATCGGCGGCAGATGCGTTGGCGTACGCCGACCTCGCTTGTCATACGTCATGGCGTACCGTGCTCAGGCCAGACAGGATTTGACATACGCCGCTTGGCAGACCTACTCTGCTGTCAGCATTTCCCTTTGACGTATGCCAGACCTATCCAGTGACGATTCCATCACCAAGAGTGAGGCGGCAGTACTCTACCGTCGATCCGAGCGGTCGTTGAGCCGTGACATTACCAACGCCATCAAGGTCCAAGATGCGGCGGTGCTCGACCACATTGCGCTTCGCCTCGAAGACGGCTCGCGGCGTCCCGGTCGTGAACTCACGATTCAGGAGATCGTGGAACTGCGCGATCGGGGACTCAATCCGACGTGGCTGCTCGGGCGAGCCTGGTTGCACAAGGCTTACGGGCCGAGGAATGAACCTGCCCCTATGACCGGAGTAGCCGAAGGCGTCGATGACGTCGGGCCGCCTGATCCACTTCCCGAACCGAGCATTCCGGGGACGCCCCTGTCCGACAACATGCCAGAGCATCTCGCCGTGCTCGCGGCCAAGAACGACGCCCTGGAACGGATGAATGTCGATCTTAGAAACCAAACCTTGCGGCTGGAAAAAGAACTCGACCGCCGGGCGGATGAACGTCGCGAAGAGAACGAGCTGCAAAAGCAAAACAATGTCCTCATGCAGCAGGTCTACGATTTGTTGAGCAAGATGCAGCAGACTCCCGGGCAGATCAACATTCTTAATCAAGGTCGAGAGCGTCCGGCAGCCCTTCCTGATTCCGCCGCCAGACAGGAACGATCAACCGTAGTCGTGTCCGTGGAACCTCAGCTTGAGCGAGAGGGGACTGCGGTGAAAGGGAAGCGAACGCCGTCAACCAAAAAGAATGCCGCCCCTCGGAAACAACCGGCCGCCAAGCGTGCGGCGGTGCGACTGCTCCAGCCGGCGCAGTCGTTCAAGCACAAGTGCGTGCCGCTGGTGGTCCAGGATCGCCAGCTGATCGCCGCGATCGAGGATCCCCACGATT
>CALMBE010000685.1 GCA_937860165.1 uncultured Planctomycetaceae bacterium | reverse complement strand
CCGTTGTAAACTCAAATCGGTCTATCCCAAGATTAGGCTGTGACAAAGCACTAGTTCAACGCCGGCTGCCACTGTCGATTCTATGTGTGCCACTCGCCGCGGCGAGTGTCTTTTCACTACAGAGACCCCCACAACTTTCGGTTATAGCTCGCGGGTCGCCGCAGCCGCGTATACCGTGTCCCCTTCCCGGCGTTATGGTCAGCCAGGCAGCGGACAAGGTCAGCCGTGATACCGGTGAAGAGTGATTGTCGTGGCTTGTTCCACATCTTGTCGTAAGGCTGCATACGTTTCAGGCTGAGTATAACGTGACATGATAACTTGCTCTTTCTAAACCTGGATTTACGAGCACATCCAATCTTGTCTGATTGGTTGGCTCCCTACAACTTCCGCCCCAACTGGTGACCTTCCAAGATCGCGTGTTGCAGTGAGCGCGGTGCAAATGCGTCGCCAACTACTTCCACGGATATTCCACGGGCCTTCAGGGGCTCGCTCAGTTCATCCAAGCGAATACCGCCATAGGCATAGACAAAACTATCGTAAGGCCCAACTTCATGCATGTCCCCAGACCAGATGTTGCGGGCCTGGAGAACACCATTCGCAATCGACCGAGCTTCCAAATGATAAAAAATTTGCACGCGCTTCTTGAACAATCGCCGCAGTAAGGGGGGGCGAGTGGTCGCACCGAGAAAATTGCCTATGGTTTCCTGGCTCGTGATGAGGTCCACTTCTTTTCCCGCATCCACCAGAAATTCTGCCGTCGTGGGTCCCTGATGACCGTATTCCTCGTCGATTACCAAAACTGTCTGCCCGAGATCGCGGGCTCGGTTTTGCAGAACCTCCCAGGCAGAGATCAGTTGGTGACCTTCTTGCCCAGCAAGCTGGGGTGCCCTGGCCGGAGCGCCGGTGGCAATCACCACTGCGTCGGGCCGTTCCGCTAGGATCGTTTCCAGTGTCGCCCGCGTCGCCAGTCTGATATCCACACCCAGTTTACGACATTGGAGGCTCGACCAGCGAATCGCTCCGTCGAAATCGGTTCGGCCTGGCGCAAGTTTGGCAATCAGCGTCTGGCCTCCAAGTTGCTCGGACTGTTCGAACAGCGTGACGTGATGCCCGCGCAAGGTACACACGCGGGCAGCTTCCAGCCCCGCTGGACCGCCCCCCACGATCACAATCCGGCGACGCTGAGCAGTTGGTGGCATTTCCGACCATTCGCGCTCGCGGCCGATGACTGGATTTTGGACGCAAGTAACTCCACGACCCGTGTAGATCCGATCGATGCAACCCTCGTTGTAGCCCATGCATTGACGAATATCGTCAAACGCGCCCGCTTGCGCTTTATTTGGCATATGGGGGTCCGCGATCAACGCTCGATTCATGATGCACAAGTCGGCGTGTCCTTCGGCAATCAGCTTATCCGCCTGAATGGGATCGACAACGCGACCTGTCACGATCACCGGCACATCGACCACTTGCCGAATGTTGGCTGCTAAATGCTCGTAAACACCCAGCTTGAAAGACATGTTGGGAACGGCCGCCGATTCACCGACAAACGTCTCGGCAGAGCCACCAATCACATTGAAGTAATCGAGCAACTTGAGATCGTTCAGCCGACCACAAATTTCTTGCATCTGCGGAGCGTCGAGCCCATTTTCCAGGAAATCGTCTCCGGTCACGCGGATACCGACGATGAAGTTCTGTCCCACCCGTTCCCGCACGGCTTCCATCACCCGCACGCCGAACCGCAAGCGATTGTCCAAATCGCCACCGTATTTGTCGTTGCGTTCATTGACATTGCGGCTCCAAAATTGATCGATCAAATGGCAATGGCTGGCCATCACCTCGCAACCGTCGAAGCCGCCGGCTTGGAGCCGTCCCGCCGCGTTGGCAAACGCCAATACCAGCTCATCCATCATCGCTTCATCCAGTGGATGAGGATTCTCGCGATGGTTCGGTTCTCGCGTATCGCTGGGCCCGTACATCCGATTCCATAAGTCGATACTTCGGCCCCGACGACCACGATGCGTTATTTGACAAACCACCGGCACATCGTATTTATGCATCGTGCTGCTGAATTCGGCCAAGAATGGGATCACGCGGTCGTCAAAGACTTCCACGCCATTCCAATCGCGCGCGGTACTAGAAGGGTGAACGCTGGCCGACCCGAAGCACATCATGAAGCCCGCCCCGCCGATGGCCTTCTCTTCATAATAGCGACGTTCACGTTCCCCCGGCATACCGTCCTCGGCCAGCGCATCGGCATGAGCGCTGCAACAGATTCGGTTTTTGGCGGTCAAGTGGCCGATGCGAATCGGCGTGAAAAGGTACGCAAAGTCTGACATCGATTCTCCTGTTAGGCCCTGGCGATGGGGCGTGGCTGACGGGCCCGCCGTGCAGCGGAATCGTTGGCTTGCCGCGGGCGACGTTCCAAAAACGCGCCCAGTGAAGCCAAATTGACCTCTTGAGATACCGAGCCCGTGACACTTGGCTCGGCCGAGATCGGGTGTCCCTCTGCCACTTCGAGCCGATCATCAGATTCGGCCCGAGTGACAAATGAATGGTGGGCCAAGTATCTCAGCAAATGCCGGGCACCACTTTCAGCATCGGCGACAATTACATGGGAAGATTCGGTTTGGTTTCCAGCTTGGATGGAGAAGGCATCGTTCATACGGTCGTCCGCTGCGGCTGGGTCGTCTGAAGACCGGCGGGTACGCACTCGAGGTCGGACTGGACTCCAACTGTGTGCTTGCGGCTCAATGGCCTGCTGATCGCGCGAGTGATCTAGGGTAATCTGACGAGCAACCGATTGGCGGCGATAACGCGACACATACGCTGGTCGAGAAATGTGTGATGACAAAACCATGAGGAGTGGTCCGCGGACATTCAACAGATGGCGTGCTCCGCGCCCCGCATCGCACTCCACACACCGAGCCGCTTCAGTCGATGCTGAACAACCTAGGACCTCGAACAGCAGGGAAGCGTTACATTTCTCGGCCCAACGTGCCAAGCAGATATCGCCGACAAATTCCGCGCAGCCCGTGCCGACATAGGCCAACTGAAAATCCGCGGGGAGCGAGGCTTCCAGGTTGTGAATGGTTGGGATTCCCGCCGCTAGGGCGTACTCGATGGCGACTTCGTCACCCGCGGGGCAAAAGGCCACCGCGTTTTCTCGATCTTGTAAGGCCAAATGGACGGCAGCGCAATCAGCACGCGCGAGGCGACGCACGCCATCTGCCGCAACAGTCGTTGCAATCAGGGCCAGGCTTGTCATCGTCATCTGTCGTTCCCTATGTCACTTAGTCACGCTAAACGCAAAATGGTTCTTCGGGAATTTTAGTGGGTTAAACGTTTACCAAATCAACTCGGAATTAGCCATTCATCGCAATCCTGAAGGGATTATATCATTCAGCCCAGGGTTGGTCGTTACTGCGACCTACCCTGGGTAATAAAACAAGTAACTCCATCGTCCGAGCAAATCGCATCGAGTTCCGACGGCGTTCTCCCGAGGACGAAATTCACCGCCACCGATCGCGGCTTGTTTCGGCCTCGGCAAAGCACCGTTGGT
>CALMBE010000684.1 GCA_937860165.1 uncultured Planctomycetaceae bacterium | reverse complement strand
AGCCGTTAGCCGCGCTTGGTCATCAGAAATGTGTAAGTAGTTTTCCTTGATAATTCGGGCAGTCGCCTCGGCATGTTGGAGCCATGCCTTTACGGCGGGCAGTTCTTGCACTTGCTCGGGATGCAACAAGCCGTTGATTGCCCCGCAATGGGAATGTCCACAAATAATGATGTCCTTCACTCGCAAGACGCTCACGGCATATTCGATGGTGGCCGCCTCGCCCCCCAATGCTGCGCCATAGGCAGGAACTAAGTTTCCCGCATTGCGGAGAATAAACAATTCTCCGGGATCGGTTTGAGTCAGTAAATTGGGGTTAATTCTCGAATCCGAACAGGTGATAAACAGTGCTAGGGGTTCTTGCCCCACGGTCAGTCGCTCAAAGAATCGCTTTTGCGAAGCGAAAATATTCTGTTGGAACTGATGAATTCCATCGACAAGTTTCTGCATGGGAAGACTCCGGTAGCAAGTCCAGCAAATCTGGAAGCAATCATTGAAAACCGAAGGTCGATGCCAAGCGAGCGGATAGTATCACATGTGTTCTACGCCGGTGTTTGGTTCGACACGTCGGACTATCGAGGTCCGATGTTCTCTCTAACAGCGAAGTGGAGCACGGAGCTCATGGGTAAGAGAGTGACCTAGAAGCGAGTAAGTCGGACGTGGACGCCGAGGTCCGCGATCACGTCCACCGACCGAATAAGAGAAACCTCCCGAACTACGCGGCTGCGTTAGTCGGGATTCGCTGCCAGAAATACCAGATTCGCTTGCGATACTTGACTTTGACAGCGGCGAAGTCTCGCACAACTCACTCCCTTCAAATTCGGCGGCAGGCAAACCGACAACTAGCGTGGCTAGGACCAAGCATGTGCGCATCGCCAAGCTGCCTAACGACAGGGTTCGTTGGATTGTCGCCAAATAAGCCATTTGAGCCACTTCGTCTCGTTCGCGGTTGCCTCGTCCCGTAGTCCCGCCAGTATGGTTTACTACGGCAAGTCCGTCCAGTGTGAAAACCAAGCAGAGCCGAGACTATAAATATCGACTGGAAATATCCAAGAGTTCCGGTTGTCACGGGATTTTCCGCTTTTCTCTACCTTGTCGCGGCCCAATTTGCTAGCAATACTGAAGTGCTTTCCACTTCTAGTTTGAACCGATCAGGCGGTTTCCTGAATGCGGTCACTCGATTTCTGTTTACGAGGGAGATCAGCCCGGCCATGGATCAAATCTCTGCGGAAAACGCTTTCGACTCGGTTGAATTCGCCGAGAATCCCGAGCCACGAGTGCCGTGCGTCCTGATTGTCGACACGTCGACATCGATGCATGGCGCCAGAATCGACGAGCTGAACAAGGGTTTGCAGCTTTACCGCCAAGAACTGATGGCCGACTCTTTGGCCGCTAAGAGAGTCGAGGTCGCAATTGTCACTTTTGGCGGTAGAGTAACGCGGTTGGTGGAATTCACTACGGCACTGGAATTCGATCCTCCCCAGCTTCAAGTCATCGGTGGCACGCCGATGGGCGAGGCGATTCGCGTGGCCCTGGACATGATCGAGGAACGCAAAGCGAGTTATCGCGAACATGGTATCGCCTACTACCGTCCCTGGGCTTTTCTGATTACCGATGGCGAGCCCAACGACCATTGGAAGCCCATAGTTTCGCGAGTTCACCAGGGAGAACACCAGAAATCGTTTTGTTTTTTTGCCGTGGGTGTCGAGGGGGCCAATATGACAGTCCTCGATGAAATCTGTGTCCGCAAGCCGCTGTGGCTACAAGGGATGAAATTTCGCGAGCTTTTCAGTTGGCTCTCGAATTCGCAGCAAGCGGTGTCGCGTTCTTCACCAGGTGATGAAGTTCCCTTGGAAGACCCCACGAGCGGACCGCGTGGTTGGGCAGCAATTTAACATGGCAAACGTCTGGCGTTATATCGTCCGAAGTGTGCAAGGCGATTCACACCTAGCCGATGGCACTCCTTGTCAAGATAGCAATCGCGTTCAAGTGCTCACCAGCAGTTTGGCGGGGACCTTGGTGGCCTGTGTGGCCGATGGAGCGGGGTCGGCAAAACACAGTGCCATTGGTTCTCTAGTTGCTTGTAATTCACTCGTCGAGTCGATCGACGCCTATCTCCAAGCCCATCGGTCGATTACTGAAGTCGATAATCGCGTAATTCTTGAATGGTGCTCGCAAGCCCGTCTGGCCATCGAAGTGGAGGCCAATGCCCGAGAGGCCGTACTAACGGATTTTGCCACAACTCTCGAAGTGGCGGTGTTGACCTCTACGGGTTCTTGTTTTTTTCAGATCGGCGATGGGGCCATCGTCCTCCACCATCATAGTGTTTGGGGTGTTGTGTTTTGGCCCGAATCTGGCGAATACTTCAATACGACCACGTTTATCACGTCGAAAGAATTTCGCGAGCGGTTGCAGTGGTATGTCACCCCCGTGGTTTTCGACGAGGTGGCTCTGTTCACCGACGGTATCGAACGACTTGCTCTCAGATTTGACTCACAAACCCCGCACACGCCCTTTTTCGCACCCCTATTTCAGGCCCTCCGGTCAGTCCCTGATTGGCAAAACTTAGGAGACAACTTAGAAGCCTTCTTGCGTAGCGAATCGGTGCGGAAACGTTCCGATGATGACAAAACTCTAATCCTGGCTGCTCGAATTCATGAATAGCGTGACTAAACTCGTTGATTCACGCGGGCAACAAATCCTATTGGGCGAGCGGCTCGGTAAAGGAGGGGAAGGAAGCGTCTATGCGGTTGAGGGAGACGATACTCTGGTTGCCAAACTGTATCACCAACGACCACTCACGCAAGGATTGCTCGCTAAGTTGCAATCCCTCATTGCTTGTCGCTCTCCGGAGCTGGATCGAATCTCGGCGTGGCCACGAGCGCTCGTACACGATCCTCGTAGCCGCGATGCACTGGGCATTCTCATGCCTCGGGTGAGTGACTCACGTTTGCTGCACGAACTTTATAGCTCGGCCAATCGTCGTCGGCATTTTCCCGATGCCCGGTGGCATCATTTGATTCTTGCCGCCCGAAATATGGCGGCTGCCTTCGAGTCGATGCATGCCGCGGGTGTCATCGTGGGCGATGTCAATCAGGGTAACATTCTTGTCGACAAGAATATGTGCGTGCGATTCATCGATTGCGATTCCTTTCAAATCGAAGCGAATGGTACCGTATTTCATTGTCCCGTGGGGACGCCCCACTTCACCCCACCCGAACTTCAGTCACAGAAGCTACGCGATGTGCGGCGGACTGAAGATCACGACGGGTTTGGACTTGCCGTGCTGGTCTTTCATTTACTCTTTGTCGGTCGCCATCCGTTCGCGGGGAGGTATATGGGAGACGGTGAGATGTCGATCGAGAAAGCGATCGCAGAGCACCGATTTGCCTTTTCCCGGCATCGCAAAGAAAGACTGGTTGAACCCCCTCCGGCTTCGTTATTATTGGAAGAGTTGCCAGCTTCGTTGGCCGATCTCTTTGAACAGGCTTTTAGCAGTGAAAGTTTTCAGAGAGGTCGCCCCTCTGCCAGTGAATGGGTCGCGCAACTCGAAGCCCTGATCAAGCAGCGCAAACCCTGTTCGCTGGATCCGGCCCATTTGTACTACAATCAATTGTCGATATGTCCTTGGTGTCGTGTCGAAGACGATGGAGGACCGACGTTTTTCGCCGCTGAGGGTGCGAGTTCCATGGTTTCCACGGGGCGCTTGGAAGGTTACGATCGGCGGATCCAAAAACTGCTGATTCCAACCTTCACCGAACTTTTGCCCGCCCGGTTGGCCATTCCCAAAGTGCTGAAACCAAAGCGTCGCACAAGCCAATCACCGGCCACCGTCTGCGACGCGGCTGCCACTGGAGTGGTCGCCGCCGCAAGCGTGTGCCTCCTGGGAATCAAATGGATCGGGGCACTCTGGGCGGGGGCAATTGGTTCGATTGCCGCCGGGGCATTCTTGATTTTTGGTAAACCATGCAGATTGCAGCGAAATCGTGGTGACGAACTTTGGGAACAATTTGGACAAGTTCAAACAAAATTGGCAAACGCGGCAGTCGCCGTAACCGGAAAGCACCACAAACGCCAAAAACTGTTCGACCATGCTGTGGAAGAATTGAAGTCCGGCTACGAGCATTACCAAGCTGACCAGGACCAACTGCAAGATGTCCTGACGCTTCAAAGAACAGCACAGCTCAATCGACTTCTTGCAGGCCAGTTAATTCAGGACAATTTAGCCGAGATCCCCGGACTTTCTTCCTCGATGCTCTCGATGCTGCAATCGTTCGGCGTGGAATCGGCGTTCGATGTCGACTCGCTCAAGCTGATGGGGGTGCCGATGCTCAGTCCCAGTTTGCAAATCGAGCTCGTAAGCTGGCGTGACCGGATCGCGGGCAAATACAAATTTGAACCTGAACACGGGGTCTCGATGGAAGATGCCAAGGTGGCAAGTGAAAGTGCCTTGCGCCGTTTCAAAATCGCTCAGGCTCGCAAAATCTTGATGGGTGCCTCGCAATTAGAAGCTCTCGCCGAAGTCGGCAAAGCCGAGCTTCAGCGCGATTTGAAAAAATACGACGACCTTGCCGACAAGTGCCGACAGTGCGGCAACCAAGTCCGCGAATTCCAAAGCAGCCGCAGATTTCTCGAGCGCGAGCTCAACCGCCACGCCCTGGTGACGGCATTGGTTGCGATCTGTGTGCCGATGGTCGGTTATCTATTGCGTTTCTTGTTCGGTTCATGAAGTCGATTGGATCGAACTCGCTCGCACTGATTCCGCAGAGTTACCAATTCAAGACTTCATGGACTTCGGCGAGTGTGGTTGCGCCGGCGAGTAATTTGTCGACCGCGTCGTCCCGAAGTCGGGGAATGCTGTGGTCTCGCATGTAGTCGGCGATTTCCACCTCGTCGCAGCCGGCCACGATTCGCCGACAAAGTTCTTCATCGATGGGCAGCATCTCAAAAATGCCAACTCGGCCGCGATAGCCACGCTCATTGCAGCGGGCACACTTGCCGGGATCGTAGATGATGCTCCCTTCGATGTGTGGACTCCCCAAAGCGGCGGCTTCGACTGCCGTGATGTTTCGCGGTTTGCGGCATTCGCTGCAAAGTCGTTTTACCAGCCGCTGGGCGACTCCCAGACGCAGAGTCGCCGCTACTTGAAAGGGTTGAATCCCCATATCGGTCAACCGCGTGATCACGCCCGCTGCCGAGTTTGTGTGCAATGAACTAAACACGAGGTGTCCGGTCAAGGCGGCCTTGATGGCAATATCGGCGGACTCAAAATCGCGGATTTCGCCGATCATGATCACATCCGGATCGCTTCGCAGGATGTTTCTCAGCACGGTGGTGAATTGCACCTTGTCCGCGCCGTCGACTTCCGATTGGGCTACCCCCACGATGTCGAATTCCACCGGATCCTCGACCGTGATAATCCGCCCCGGATAATTTGCTAAGCGGTGTCGCAATGCGGCGTACAGCGTTGTCGACTTGCCACTCCCGGTGGGGCCGGTCATCAAAATCATCCCTTGATTCTGGCTCGCGAATTTAACAAACATGTCGAAGTTCCGTTTCGACATCCCCAGGCGATTAAGTGTAAGTTGTTCCGTCTCCAAGGCCAACAATCGGAGCGTCAGGCGTTCCCCATGGGTCGTGGGCAGACAAGCGGCACGGATGCTGATTTTTTTCTTTTGTTCTTCGAAGGCGTACACGAAACTCCCATCCTGGGGTAGCCGACGTTCGGCAATATCCATGTTCGAAAGTACCTTGTAACGACTCACGACGGCGTTGTGCAGGTTCCTGGGGAGCTTCCGGATGGTCTCTAATTCGCCGTCAACTCGAATTTGAATGAGGGTGACATTTTCTTCGGGATCGATATGTAGGTCCGAAGCGTTTCGCGTGAAGGCAATCGTCAAGAGTTCGTCGCACATTGCCACGATATCGGGAGGTTCCGCTGGAGCGGAGCCAGCCTTTTCGCCGGCCCGGGGTTTGGGTTTCCTGCCCAATCCTCGCACTAACTTGCCCAGAGAACCCGGCGAGGATTGTTCAGGTGTCCCCTGCTCCGGAACCGCCGCGACGGTGGTGAGTTCCAAACCGGGCACATAGGCGGCAATCACCCATTCGGTGGAATCGACGTTCCGGACCCGGTGCGTCGGCATCAGATTACCAGCCGCAGCCCACTTTTGCAGCTTTTCCAGGGTGTAGGGTCCGTACGTATTTCCATCGCCGATTTCGAAGAACCATTGATCGGTCATGGAAAAGCACTCCTGGACAGGTACGCCTTCCATTCTATTTCAATTCCCCGAGCCCTGGTAGCCGGCGGATTTAAAGCCGTGAACTGAATGGGCTAGGTCGTGCCAATTGTAACGATCGTCCGGGTGAAGACTCAACTCGCATGACCAAGCTGGGTTTTATTGGAAATCAGCCCCGTCGTTAAGGACAATGAAGGGAGCGACCTAGCCGCAACGGTTTCGCGGTTTCGCGTAGTCGCAGTCGCAGTCGATTCGTCTCGTCCCACCCTCATCGCCCGGCAGAACATCATGGTTTCGCACTCAGCACTTGCTCCTCGAAAATTTATTGGCGTCGTGGCGTTGTTGTCGCTTTTGACGAATCACCGCGAATCGGCTGCGGGGATTTCTGTCTCGACCAGTGACGGACGCACCTTGGTTGGCGAGGTCGACTCGCGGAGCGATGACCGGGTACTTTGGGTTCGGCACGATGAAGAGCACATTGTCTTGTCGACAGCGATCCCCTGGAGATTTGTCACAAGTGCTAGCCTCGATGGACAAGCAATAAACCCTCAGCAGCTTTCGGAACAAGTGACTTCACTCAAGGCCCAGGGGCCCGAAGCATTTCTGACCACCTATGTTACGGTGCTGAATCCGGACATCGAAATCAACCCGAGCATCGGGCGATTTCCTTTGGAACAGTTCAATGTGATTCCTCCGCCCATCCCCCGCGTTGCTTCACTTGAAATCGATGCGGCTCTTGTCAACATCGATCCTACTGTGGAGCCCGATGCCGTGGCGGTCGTTGTTACTCCCGTCGATGAATTTGGCATCGCGGTACCGGTGCGGGGTACGCTATTCGCTCGACTGATGGGAGAGCGAAGAGATCGGCACTCGGGCGAAGTTCGATTCCTGGAACTACAGCGCTGGAATGCGGCACTTTGTGTCGAAGATTTCCACGCTGGCAGTGCGACGATCCCACTTCGATTCCAGCACCCTGGGCCGGTGAGAGATTTGGAACTCTGTACGACGGCACTCTTACATGTACGTGTGGCCGCGTATAGTGCGGGGCAATTCGAAGCCAGTGTGCCGGTGGCCTTGCGGGAGTTCAATCCCTATCGGGATAACTTGCAATACCATACCGGTTCGCGGTATTTCAACGACGAGCTTATCCACGCACCCAGACGCACGAGCCCCCGATACCCGAACCCCAGACGCACGAACCCCT